>NZ_JAEHCA010000019.1:0-97838 GCF_016483345.1 Bacillus cereus group sp. N24 | reverse complement strand
ACATATAGTCTGCGCTCATGTGAAAACATGAGAAGTTCATAAGAGAACTGGCTAAGGAATTGCGCCCTTAGTTGAACAAGATAAATTTTATTGAATCTATCAAACTTTATTGAAAATACAGAACATACGTGCTATGTTAGGTTCAATGAGGTGAGAATAATAATGAAATTTTCACGAGTTAGTCAAGTATCAGAATTAACAGGTTTGCATCCGAGTAGTCTAAGGAGAATGCTGGTGGAACACGCTACTATTCAGAAGAACAAATTTTTCATTAAAGGAGTTACATTCTGATGATATTGGCGAAGAAAGTCAGACTAATTCCAACGCCTGAACAAGAAAAAGTGCTTAGAAACCATGCTGGTGCTGCAAGATTCGCTTATAACTATTGTAAAAGAATGAGTGATAGATATTATAAGCTATTTGGAAAATCTGTTTCACAGTTAGCTTTACAGAAACGATTTACAAAGATCAAGAAGCAAAAGAGATATGAGTGGTTAAATGACATCAACGCACAAGTTCCCAAACAGGCTTCAAAAGATTTTGATAAGGCGAGAAAAAATTCGTTCAAAAAGTACAAAAATGGTTATCACACTTCTTATAAATCCAAAAAAGATTTAATCCAAGGATTTTATGCCAATTATGAAAGACTGATTATAGGAAAGAAAGTAGTTCATATTCAGTCCATTGGAGTAGTGAAAACAAGCCAACAACTACCAAGAAACAAAAAAACATCCAATCCAAGAGTTACATTTGATGGTCGTCACTGGTGGATGAGTGTAGGGTTCCAAGAAGACTTTGAATTACAAGAACTAACCAATGAGTCGATTGGTGTGGATGTTGGTTTAAAAGAGCTGTTTGTAGCTTCTAATGGTACGAAAGAACGAAATATAAACAAAGATGCTAAGGTTAAAAAACTTTTGAAAAGGAAAAAGTCAGCGCAAAGAGATATGTCTAGGAGATTTAAAAAAGGTGTAAAAATTCAATCTGCCGGATATGAAAAAGCTAAAGCTGAGCACCTGCGGTTATCTAGGAAAATTACGAATATCCGAAATAACCATATCCATCAAGCAACAGCTAAATTGGTGAAAACCAAACCAATGAGAATTGTTGTGGAAGACTTACCTATCTCAAACCTGTTAAAAAACAAAAAACTATCGAAAGCATTTTCATTTCAAAAATTAAACTTCTTCTTTCGATGTTTATCATACAAGTGCGAGAAGTATGGCATTGAGTATGTAAAAGCTGATAAATGGTTCGCCTCAAGCAAGATTTGCTCATGTTGCGGAGTAAAATACGACCATTCAGTTCAACCAGAAGGACAGTGGAGTTTAAAAATAAGAGAGTGGTGTTGTGTTTCATGCAATAGCCATCACGATAGGGATGTAAATGCTGCGATAAATTTATCAAGATGGGTAAAATAAATGCTTGATAATAGGAGGTAACGATACTGCCTCGTGTGGAGTGTTATACCCCTCGTCCCTTCGGGGTTGCGAGAACACGATGAAGCACTAACTCGTGTAAATTTGATTGAATTGTATAGATTTAGTTAAGTTTATCGTATCGGGATGCTTGGGGGAAGATGTTGAGAAGTTTACGTTTAAAAATTGCGGTAGTATTTTCAGTTCTTATTTCTATGATGTTCGTAATATTGGGTACAGCTATGTATCAATTACAGAAAGAGAAAGAAGTAAGTTCCTTAGACCAGTATTCTCAAAATACGATGGATCTTGTGACAGAGCAACTTACGACATTTGTTCAAAGAACTGATGAAGATATGGGGTATTATGCGAACAGTGAGATGATTCGTAATATGATTCAAGATGGAGTTACTCCAGAAGAGGAAGCGTTTTTGACGAAAGAGTTTTTGGAGTATAAAAAGAATCATCCTGGTATTTTAGATTTATATATTGGTACGAGAGATAAAAAAACATTAAGTGCCAATCTTGCTGAAGGTGGAAAAGTGCCGGAAGGATATGATCCAACGACAAGACCATGGTATAAAGATTCAGAGGCTGATGTGAAAAAGGTTCATTGGGGACAACCTTCATATGAAATCGCGACAGGAAAGTTAAGTGTAGGGGTTTCTAAAGCTATTACGTCTGAAGATGGATCTGTATTAGGCGTTGTTGCGATGGATGTATCGCTCGGAACAATTCAGAAGTTACTTCATAATATTCAATACAATAATGACGGAGAAATGTTTATTATAAATGATAAAAATATAGCTCTTGTTTACCCAGAAAAGATAGGGAAAGATATTTCTAAAGAGCCATTGCTGAAGAGTTTAAATAAAGATGTCACAAAATATGCTGAAACTACATTAAAAGGTGAAGATGTAGTTGTTTATAGTCAGTTATTTGATGCGATGAAATGGAAGATAGGAATTTTTTATCCGAAACAAACGATTGATGGATTGTTAAGTAGTATGAGAAATACAGTCATTATAATGGGATGTATTAGTTTATTAGTTGGAATAGTAGCTTCTTATTTATTCTCAAGAAGATTAGCAAGGCCACTGCAATTATTAACGAATCACGTTCAAAAAGTAGCAGGAGGAGATTTAACACTGCAAATGAAAGTGACAAGTAAAGATGAGGTTGGAGAGCTGACGAACCATTTTAATCATATGGTTGGGCAAATGAATGAAATGGTAAGTAAAATTAAAAATAGTGTATCAACAGTGCAGCAATCAACGAATAATCTCCATTATTTAACGAATGAAACGGTGGCCGCTAGTAGAGAAGTGTCAGGTGCAATGGATGATGTGAGCGGGGGAGCTTCTACTCTTGCCAATAGTGTAGATGAAGTTTCAGCTCAGCTTGAGAACATGGCGCAGTCAGTGGAAGAAATGAATAGCTCCGTTGGTGAAATAGAAGGAGTGGCTGGTAAAGCGGAAAAGGCATCTAAGCAAGGGTTAAATACGATGCAGAATTTAGTTCGTACAAGAGGAGAGTCATCTTCGATTGTTGTTCATACAGAGGAAGCATCTGGAAAGTTAGAGCAAAAAGTCGGATCGATTCAAAATGTTGTAGAGCTTATAAAAGGTATTTCGGATCAAACGAACTTACTTGCTTTAAACGCTTCGATTGAAGCAGCACGTGCAGGTGAGCAAGGTAAGGGATTTGCTGTTGTGGCTGAGGAAGTTCGAAAGTTAGCGGAACAATCAAAAGAGGCAACAGGAGAAATCGCAACGATGATTGGCGATGTCCAATTAGAAGTAAAACGAGTTGTAGAGGTCGTAAGTAAATTGAAAGATATTGCTGATATACAAAATAAAGTGACGACAGAGGCAGAGGCGGAATTCCGTACAATTATGTCGGTTGTAAATACGATTAGTATCTCAGTTGAAAAAATTGTAGAAGAAGTAAACAATATAGGTCACGAGCAAGGGGAAATTACAGAGGTAATGCATACAATTGCCGGTACGAGTCAAGAAAGCGCAGCTGTTTCGGAAGAGGTAAATGCTGCAACTGAATCTCAAGTGAATCATCTAGAAAAGGTAGCTCATACGATGGAAAGCTTGACGGAGCACATGAGAGACTTAGAAAGATTAGTTGAGCAATTTAAAATAGAGGAATAACAAATTAGTAAAATGATGAGGATTTCGGTAAAATAGACAATGGATATATAAGAAGCAAGTATAGGAGGAAGACTACTATGGCAATTGTTGACGTATCGATTATTCCGGTAGGAACAGGTAATCCAAGTGTTAGTGAATATGTAGCAGAAGTACAAAAGGTGCTAGAGAAAAATGCAGATCGCGTGAAGTATCAATTAACACCAATGAATACAATTATTGAAGGAGATCTTCCTGTCATTCTAGAAGTCATTCAACAAATGCATGAAGTTCCATATACGAAAGGTGCACAGCGCGTTGCGACAACAATTCGTATCGATGATCGTCGTGATAAAGTAAGCACAATGGAGAAGAAATTAAACTCTGTTCGATCAAAATTATAAGAAAAAGCAGCGATCTTCGCTGCTTTTTTCATATAGGAGGTAGATAAGATGAGTGAAAAGTTTAACGAACAATTTGATGGGTTGTTAGAGAAATACACGGAACTATTACTTGGAGAGAGCAATGAAGAAAGAAAAGAGCAGGTACAGAAGTGGGCACTGTATTCTTACATAGCTAAGACGATGCCGGCTTTAGTTAAGCATTGGAATGAGACGTATCCCGATGCGAAAGAAGAAATGGTACAGTTAATTTCGGATATAAAAAAGATAAATGAAGAGAAGCGAAATGAAAAATAAGAGAGCTTGAGGTGAATGTCACCTTAAGCTTTTTTTATCTCGTAAAAGCCCGATTGGTGAGGG
Source organism: Bacillus cereus group sp. N24 (assembly GCF_016483345.1). NCBI lineage: Bacteria > Bacillati > Bacillota > Bacilli > Caryophanales > Bacillaceae > Bacillus > Bacillus cereus group sp. N24. Next base: position 93,521 of record NZ_JAEHCA010000019.1, on the reverse strand, counting down.
TTAATAATCAGAGGGGGAGGGCCCGCTTTATTCTAATTGAATTTTCACTTTATTAATATCTTTATATAATTTATATGGAATATAAAGGGTTTTATAGACATGTCGAATATTTTCGACATGTCTATTTGAGGCCCAGTAAACCCGTTTTTTCTAAATGTCGAAAAATATTCCCTTTATATTTGTAAGCAAGAATATAAGGTTTTAAATGTTTTTATAGTATTTTATAAATTGTCTAAATAATTATTTGTATCAAATAATTTTAAAGAATGATATAATTTCGAAGAGGGGTAAAAAACAGATAAATTACAGTCATAGGGGTGAATTACATGGAACAATTAATGCGAAATTCGTTTCTTTTCTTGTCAAAAAATAAAGCGCTAACAAAGTTAGCTAAAAAGTACGGTTTACGCTTTGGAGCAGGTCGTTTTGTCGCAGGGGAGACAATCGAATTAGCGACAGCAGCTATTAAACAATTGAACAAGCAAGGCCTTTGTGTAACGATCGATTATTTAGGTGAATTTGTTGATAACGAAGCGGAAGCAAATGAAATGGCTAGCGAATCGATTGAAGCGATTCGTGCAATTGGAAGAGAAGGTCTTAATTCGCAGCTTTCTTTAAAGATGACTTCTATGGGATTAGATATCTCTGATGAAATCGTAATGAACAATATGCGCCGTATTTTAGAAGCTGGAAAAGAAAATGGTGTGTTTATTACAATTGATATGGAAGACTATACGCGCTGCGGGAAAACAATTGAGATCTTTAAACAATTAAAATCTGAATACGATAATATTGGTACAGTTATTCAAGCTTACTTATATCGTACAGAAAAAGATATGGAAGAATTAAATGCTTATAGTCCTAATTTACGTCTTGTAAAAGGAGCTTATAAAGAACCTGAAGATGTAGCGTTCCCGGATAAGAAAGATGTAGATGATAACTATAAAAAAATTATTAAAATGCACTTATTAAATGGAAATTATACTGCAATTGCTTCACATGACGAAGCAATTATTGAATATACGAAAAAACTTGCCGAAGAACACAATATTCCAAGAGACCAATTTGAATTCCAAATGTTATATGGTATTCGTAATGAGCGTCAACTTGAGCTTGTAAAAGAAGGCTACAAGATGCGTGTTTATGTACCTTATGGAAACGACTGGTATGGCTATTTCATGCGCCGTCTAGCAGAGCGTCCAGCGAACGTTGCGTTCGTATTAAAAGGTATGGTTAAAAAATAACCAAGGAGAATATACTCCTTGGTTATTTTAATTGCTTAAATGCGTAATGTGCCATTTTCTTCGTATCAGGATATAGTTGCGCGCGAGTAGAAGATAATACGACGTTAATAACGCGTTTACCGTCTTTCTCATCAACAGTTACGACCGTATATTTTCCGAGTGCAGATAAACCGCTTTTACTTCCAATCGCATATGGATCGTCATATAGTTCCTCTCGTCCATAGTTTGCGATTTTTGGAGAGCGTTCAGAAGTATGTAGAGTTGTATGTACTGAATTCATATATTGTAAAACGATTGGGTATTTTAATGCTTCTTTCGTAATAATGGCAATGTCATATGGTGATACTTTATTTCCAAGTGCATCAGCACCACTTGCGTTTTTGAAAGTTGCATGCTTTGTACCAAGTTCCTTCGCTCTAGCATTCATCATTTTCACAAACTCATTTTTTGATCCTGCGATATGTTCTGCAATTGACTCAGAGATTGGGTCTGCACTAATGATAAGCATAAGTTTTAATGCCTCATCCCGTTTTAATTTTTCCCCAGCACGCAGCTTAATTTTTTTACTTTGACTTTCTGTTTTTATTGCGTTTTCTGTAACTGTAATTTCTTCATTTTCTTTTACATTCTCTAGTAAGAGAAGGGTTGTCATCATTTTGGCTATACTAGCCGGATAAGAGCGTTCATCTTCGCGTTTTCCATACAAAATTTCACCTGTGTCTGCATCGATTGTAATTCCGTATTGCCCCGTAATACTAGGCTGATCACCTCTTACAGTTTGGTGTCTTTGTGCATAAGAGAAGAAAATCATCCCTGTAAATAGTGTAGCAATCATTACAATCATAACTATTGTTCGTTTCATCATCGTTCCCTCTTTTGTTTTCCATATGTACAAATAAATTGGGCAGAAAAAGCAGCCATTAATCATTATGCCACGTTTTCTGCCCAAAAATATACCGTTATTTTTCGCCCATATTATGCTTCTTATATTGTTGGTTATTACCTTGACGGCCCTTTTCCACACCGTGATTATGTGGACCTGCATTTCCAGTTACGCTTGCTGCGCTAATTCCAGCTTTTGAAGGGTTCTTCTTAAGTTTTGCCATATATATTCCTCCAGTTTCGTCAGATTATAAAAAGGAAAAGTGTATTTGAGTGAAGAAAATACATATATATAGCATGGGCAAATAAAAGAAAAATATTTATTTCAGAAAATTTTATCAATAAATATATTGCGAAAATTCAAACTGTATCATATATTTATTAGTAGAGGCTCACTCATTGATTGCGACTTATGTCGAAAAATTGAATGAGCATTCATTCAAGAATAGGGGGAGAATTGGATGTTCCAAATTAAAAAGGCTGCTGTTCTAGGTTCAGGCGTAATGGGTTCAGGGATTGCGGCACACTTAGCTAATATTGGTATTCCGACATTATTGCTTGATATTGTACCACCTGCGCTAACAAAAGAAGAGGAAGCGAAGGGACTTACATTAGAACATAAAAGTGTGAGAAATCGTTTTAGTAATACGGCTGTGCAAAAACTATTAAAGCAAAAACCAGCTCCTCTGACAGTGAAAGGAAATTTAGCACTGATTGAAGCAGGTAACTTAGAAGATGATCTTGAGCGTCTAGCTGATGTAGATTGGATTATTGAAGTAGTAGTTGAAAACTTAGATATTAAAAAGAAACTATTTGAAAAAGTAGATGCTGTTCGTAAACCGGGTTCTATTGTAAGCTCGAATACGTCAGGCATTTCAGTAGAAAAAATGGCAGAAGGTCGTTCAGACGACTTCCAGAAGCACTTCTTAGGCACACACTTTTTTAACCCACCACGATATTTAAAACTTCTAGAGGTAATACCGACGAAAGAAACAGATCCACAAGTATTAAGCTTCATGAAACTATTTGGCGAAGATGTTCTTGGAAAAGGCGTTGTTATCGCAAAAGACACACCAAACTTTATTGGAAACCGCATTGGTACGTACGGCTTGCTTGTAACACTTCAAGAAATGATTAAGCGTGGCTATAGCATTGGAGAAGTTGATTCTGTAACAGGCCCACTTATTGGCCGTCCGAAGAGCGCAACGTTCCGTACATTAGATGTTGTTGGTTTAGATACATTCGTACACGTTGCAAATAACGTATATGAAAACGTACAAGAAGAAGAGCGTGATGTATTTAAAGTACCAACTTTCATGCATGACATGCTTGATAAAAAATGGCTTGGTAGTAAAACAGGTCAAGGCTTCTTCTTAAAACAAGGAAAAGAAATTTTAGAACTAAATCCTGAAACGATGGAATACGAAGCTCGCAAAAAATTAAAAGCTGCATCTATTGAGTTAAGTAAACAAGAAAAAGGTTTATCGAATAAATTGAAAGCGCTTGTATACGCGAAAGACCGCGCAGGAGAGTTGTTATGGAACATCATCACACCAACTCTTTTATACTCTGCAAAACTTCATAAAGAAATTGCTGACGATATCGTTGCAATTGACCAAGCGATGAAGTGGGGCTTCGGCTGGGAGCAAGGACCGTTTGAAGTTTGGGATGCAATTGGCGTTGAAAAGTCCGTTCAAAAGATGGAAGAAAACGGTGCAGTTGTTCCGACTTGGGTGAAAGAAATGTTAGAGAAAGGTTTCACTACTTTCTACAAACATGATAACGGAGATAGCTACTATTATGATAATGGCGAATATAAGCGAATCGAACGTAATAAAAAGGCAATTTCTCTTAAGCAATTAAAAGCGAAAAATGGCGTATTAAAGAAAAATAGCGGAGCGAGCTTAATTGATTTAGGTGACGGCATCCTTTGCTTAGAATTCCATTCGAAGAGCAATGCAATCGGTATGGATATTACGCAAATGATTAACTACGCTGTTGATGAAGTAGAAAAGAATTATAAAGGTCTTGTTATCGGTAACCAATCGAAGAACTTCTGCGTTGGTGCGAACCTAGCAATGATCTTAATGGAAGCACAAGATGACAACTACTTTGAAATTGAGTGGGTTGTGAAAAACTTCCAAGATGCAATGACGAAAATTAAGTACTCTTCTAAGCCAGTTGTAGCAGCACCATATGGTATGACGCTTGGTGGAGGTACAGAAGTTTGCTTACCAGCAGCTAGCATTCAAGCTTCTAGTGAAACGTATATGGGCTTAGTAGAAGTTGGTGTTGGCTTAATCCCTGGCGGAGGCGGTAATAAAGAGCTATACATTAAACACTTAAATAAAATGCCAAACGGTGTAGAGTTTGATCTGCAAAAAGTTGCGAATAAAGTATTCGAATCTGTAGCGATGGCGAAAGTTTCTACATCAGCACAAGAAGCTGTATCGAACAACTTCTTAGGCGATAAAGACGGTATTAGTGTGAATGGTGATCACTTACTATACGATGCGAAACAAAAAGCACTTGCTTTATATGAAGCTGGCTATAAAGCACCGATCCGTAAAAAGATACCAGTTGTCGGTGAAACAGGGTATGCAACTCTTGTACTTGGTGCAGAAGCAATGCATTTATCAGGTTACATTTCTGAACATGATCTTCACATTGCGAAGAAACTTGCATATGTCATTGCGGGCGGAAAAGTACCGTATGGAACAGAAGTTGATGAGCAGTATTTATTAGATGTAGAACGTGAAGCATTTATTAGCTTAGTAAGTGAGATGAAATCACAAGCAAGAATGCAGCACATGCTTGTAAAAGGAAAGCCATTACGTAACTAATAACGAGGGGAGATATCGTTCATGAGAGAAGCTGTCATTGTTGCGGGAGCAAGAACACCAATTGGAAAAGCAAAGAGGGGTTCATTAAAAACAGTTCGTCCTGACGATCTAGGGGCGTTAGTAGTAAAGGAAACGTTAAAGCGTGCGAATTATGAAGGACCAATCGATGATTTAATTTTCGGTTGTGCGATGCCAGAAGCAGAGCAAGGTTTAAATATGGCTCGTAATATCGGCGGATTAGCAGGGCTTTCTTACGATGTTCCAGCTATTACAATTAACCGTTACTGTTCTTCAGGTTTACAAAGTATCGCTTACGGAGCAGAGCGCATTATGCTTGGACACTCTGAAGCTGTATTATCAGGCGGAGCGGAATCAATGAGCTTGGTTCCGATGATGGGACACGTCGTTCGTCCGAATAGTCGCCTTGTAGAAGCGGCTCCAGAATATTATATGGGCATGGGACATACAGCAGAGCAAGTTGCTGTGAAATATGGAATTTCTCGTGAAGAGCAAGATGCATTTGCAGTAAGAAGTCATCAACGTGCCGCGAAAGCATTAGCGGCAGGGAACTTTGCTGATGAAACAGTATCTGTAGATGTGACATTACGCTCGGTTGGATCAAACAATAAACTGCAAGAAGAAACAATCATTTTCGCACAAGACGAAGGTGTAAGAGCAGAGACGACGCTAGACATTTTAGGTAAATTACGTCCAGCATTTAACGTTCGCGGTTCTGTAACAGCTGGTAACTCTTCACAAATGAGTGACGGTGCAGCATCTGTACTATTAATGGATCGTGAAAAAGCAGTGAGCGATGGCATGAAGCCACTTGCGAAATTCCGTTCATTTGCAGTAGCTGGCGTACCACCAGAAGTAATGGGAATTGGCCCAATCGCTGCAATTCCAAAAGCGTTAAAACTAGCAGGATTAGAACTATCGGATATCGGCTTATTCGAGTTAAATGAAGCATTCGCTTCTCAATCGATCCAAGTTATTCGTGAACTTGGTTTAGATGAAGAAAAAGTAAACGTAAACGGCGGTGCAATTGCACTTGGACATCCACTTGGCTGTACAGGAGCAAAATTAACACTATCTCTTATTCACGAAATGAAACGCCGCAACCAACAATTCGGTATCGTAACAATGTGTATCGGCGGCGGAATGGGAGCAGCGGGAGTGTTTGAATTACTATAAAAAAAGTGGAAGCGGCTCGCTCAGAATGTGAGGGGGATGGAGCTTCAGACGTAGAGGCGCTTTTTGCCTCGCAGGAAGAAGCGAAGCCACCGGAACTAGATTAAATAAAAAGAATGGAAGCAACAAAGGGTTATAAATAAAATTGAGAGCCAGCTTCTTTCAAAAAGAGAGAAGTGGCTCATGAAAATATGAAGGAGGAAATTTTCATGGAAAAAACAGTAGGAAATGCGGTTAAAGGCGGTAGCTTTTTAGTAGATGAGATTACGATTGATCAAGTGTTTACGCCAGAAGATTTTTCATCTGAGCATAAAATGATTGCAAAAACGACAGAGGACTTTATCGTAAATGAAGTTCTTCCAGAACTTGAATATTTAGAGCAACATGAGTTTGATCGTTCTGTTCGTCTTTTAAAAGAAGCTGGTGAACTTGGTTTACTAGGCGCTGACGTACCAGAAGAATACGGCGGAATTGGTCTTGATAAAGTAAGTTCAGCGTTAATCGCAGAGAAATTCTCTCGTGCTGGTGGTTTTGCAATTACTCACGGTGCTCACGTAGGTATCGGATCATTACCAATCGTATTATTCGGTAACGAAGAGCAAAAGAAAAAGTATTTACCATTACTTGCAACTGGTGAAAAATTAGCTGCATACGCATTAACTGAGCCAGGTTCAGGATCTGACGCATTAGGTGCAAAAACAACGGCACGTTTAAATGCAGAAGGTACACATTACGTATTAAACGGTGAAAAGCAATGGATTACAAACTCTGCATTCGCTGACGTATTTGTTGTATACGCAAAAATAGATGGCGAGCATTTCTCAGCATTTATCGTAGAGAAAGAATACGCTGGTGTATCTACAAGCCCTGAAGAGAAGAAAATGGGTATTAAATGTTCTTCAACTCGTACGTTAATTTTAGAAGATGCATTAGTACCGAAAGAAAACCTACTTGGTGAAATCGGTAAAGGTCATATTATTGCATTCAACATTTTAAATATCGGTCGTTATAAATTAGGTGTTGGTACAGTTGGATCTGCGAAACGTGCAGTAGAAATTTCAGCACAATATGCAAACCAACGTCAACAGTTCAAACAACCAATCGCTCGCTTCCCATTAATTCAAGAGAAACTTGCGAATATGGCAGCAAAAACATATGCAGCTGAAAGCTCTGTATATCGTACAGTAGGTTTATTCGAAAGCCGCATGAGCACATTATCTGAAGAAGAAGTAAAAGACGGTAAAGCAGTAGCAGCTTCGATCGCTGAATATGCAATCGAGTGCTCTTTAAACAAAGTATTCGGTTCTGAAGTATTAGACTATACAGTAGATGAAGGTGTTCAAATTCACGGTGGTTACGGATTTATGGCAGAATACGAGATTGAAAGAATGTACCGCGATTCTCGTATTAACCGTATTTTCGAAGGAACGAACGAAATTAACCGCCTAATCGTACCAGGTACGTTCTTACGTAAAGCGATGAAAGGTGAATTACCACTTCTTCAAAAAGCACAAAAATTACAAGAAGAGTTAATGATGATGATGCCAGAAGAAGTAGGCGATGAGCCATTAGCACTTCAAAAATATTTAGTAACTAACGCGAAGAAAATCGGCTTAATGGTAGCTGGATTAGCGGCTCAAAAATACGGTAAAGCATTAGATAAAGAGCAAGAAATTCTTGTGAATATCGCTGACATCGTAAGCAACCTTTATGCAATGGAATCAGCTGTTCTTCGTACAGAAAAAGCAATTAAAACAACTGGTCTTGAAAAGAATAAACAAAAAGTGTTATACACTGAAGTATTCTGCCAAGAAGCATTCAACGAAATCGAAGCAGATGCGAAAGAAACACTTATCGCAGTTGAAAACGGCGACATGCTGCGCATGATGTTATCATCATTACGTAAATTAACTCGCCACACGCCACTTAACGTAATTCCGAAGAAACGTGAAATCGCTGCGAAAATTTTAGAAGATGAGCGTTATACAGTTTAATAGATGAAAAGGAACCAGTGGCCGTTTGGCTGCTGGTTTTTTTATTGATGGATTCTTGAAAAGGGTTGTTTTACATATGTATTTGTAAACAGCTCTTTTTCATGGAGGGATAGGAGATGAAGTTAATAAAAGTAGGAACAGTTCATCAAATCGTATTTTTACCGCGTCTATTTCCGATTAACTGTTACTTTGTCGAAGAAGAAACAGGATTAACGTTAATTGATGCAGCTTTGCCATTTTGTGCAAAGAAGATTTTAGAAGCGGCTCGAAAACTAGGAAAACCGATTACGAATATCGTTATAACACATGCACATGATGACCATGTAGGAGCGCTTGATGCTATAAAACAAGAACTGCCGAATGTTTCGGTCTATATTTCTGAAAGAGATGCTCGTTTACTTGAAGGGGATTTGTCACTGCAACTCGGAGAACCAGGCACGCAAGTAAAAGTGAGTGTGTCAAAAAGGATAAAGACGATTCCAGATATCCTTCTTCAAGAGGGAGATCAAATTGGTTCACTTGTAGCAATTGCAGCTCCAGGCCATACACCGGGATCAATGGCGTTTTTAGACACGAGAAATGATGCGCTCATTGTTGGAGATGCATTTCAAACGGTGGCGGTAGCAGGACAGTTGAAGTGGCTTTTTCCGTTTCCTATGTTTGGTACGTGGGATGCAGAAGTTTCGTTAAAAAGCGCTCAGAAATTGCTAGAGTATAAGCCGTCTATATTAGCGACAGGGCATGGGAAGATGATTAAAAATCCGTTAGTGCAAATGCAACGGGCGATTGAAGAAGCGGAAAGGAATTTAACTAGAAAGAGCCTTTAATTGTTTAGAGGCTCTTTTTTGCTAGATGATATTATTTTGTGGGTTTTAAGTATGTGTATATCGCTAATAGGAAACCGAAAAACATAAATATAAAAGGGTCTTGGCTTGGGTTAGGGTCATAGCTATCTTGCACCTTAGTAAGAAAATCATGTGTTTTCATGTTTACATCTCCTTTTATTCATAAGGTTTAGTATGAAGTGGGGATCATGATGTGGAAGTAAGAAATTTTTATTTTATAATTATTATATAACAATATAATTCCTAAAACTATAGAATACAAAGCGTTCATAATATGTAAAATTGCATATTATTCTTTTTCAAATTTTTGTTATATTATCCTTATATTTATATTAAGGGATTTTTGTTGAGGTAATGAAAACAAATGGAGGAATAGTATGAGTAAAACGGTGTTAGAAGCGTATAGTGTGGAAAGGAAAATAGATAATATAACATATAAAAATCTATTTGTAATGATAGCAATCATTTTAGGATTCTTACTTCTAGGAGGGTTATTCCTTGGTTTAGCTTTTGGGATTTATGGTGAGGAAGCGTTGCGTGATAATTTAGAAGGGTACTATTTCCTTTTATTAGATGCAGCTGTTGTTGCTATCGTTTTATTAGCTTATAAACCAGTGCTTCATTTTATTAAATATATTTGGGATTTATCCGTTTTGAAGAATGGGAAGACATATTTATATCTATTAATTGGTTTTATGGTTATTGCGTTATCACAATATTTAATGTTACATGTGTTTAGTTTTGAAAGTGCAGCAGAACAACAGAAACAATTAGGGAGCTTAGGACTTCAAAATAGTCTACAAAGTATTATATATGTGTTAAGTGTTGCTATAATTACACCGGTTAAAGAAGAAATTCTATTTCGAGGTATTTTATATCGATTTTTAGAAAAGAAATATAATTTTTTAGTTGGTATCATTATTTCTTCCTTCATTTTTGGAATTCTTCATGGAGGTCTTCTAATTACGGCGACGATTATGGGGATTGTGTTTGCGATGTTATACAAAAAGACGCAATCTATTATACCTAGTATTATTTTACACATTGTATGGAACTTGCTTGTGAGTATAAGTATGATTGTATCTCTGTAAAATTGAACGAATATTTAGCATAAAAGATGGATGGCCTAGCTATGCATCTTTTATTTTGTTTATAGGTAGGAGAAGTTAATTCATGCATGTATATAATCCAAAAAGAACCAAATACTAATGACGAATGAACAAAGAAAGGCAGGAGTATTCCATGCAAAATTTAACAGAGCTTGAAGTAGAAAACTTACGTCATTTAATCGGTGGACACGCAACAATTATTAACAAGTTGGAGCAGTATGCACAGACGTGTACAGATCCAGAGTTGAAACAAATGCTACAAAAGGATGCGCAAGATGCACGAAATACGAAACAGCAATTGATGACTTTTCTAGGATAGGAGGAAGCGACAGATGAATGAAAAAGATATGGTAAATGATTATTTAGCAGGATTAAATGCAAGTTTAACAAGTTATGCAAATTATATTGCTCAGTCTGATAATGAACAGTTACACCAAACATTAATTCAAATTCGTAATCAAGATGAAATGCGCCAACGTAATATGTATGAGTACGCAAAGCAAAAGAGTTATTACAAACCGGCAGCACCTGCGAATCCAATGATTGTGCAGCAATTAAAAGGCCAATTAAGTGTGGAATAATGGGATGAAAAAAACGAGCGAATGAAGTCGCTCGTTTTTTTGTTTTGTCCCGTAAAAGCCCAATGGATAAAGGTTGATTGAAGTTTCACTTTATATATGTCAATAAATACATAATAAATATTTTTTCAGTTGTAACAAATATGACGAAAATTAAATATAACAATTCACAAAAAGGACAAAAACTTTGCTCAATATTTCACAAAGTATCCATGGTTTCTATCGTGGGAATCTCTATAATTAAGAGTGTAAAGAACAAAAGAAATAGATTATATGATCAATTAGGAGAGATTGCTATGAAAAGAAATACAAGAAAAATTGCAATTATCGGTACTGGATTAGTTGGATCAAGTTGTGCATATTCCATTGTAAATCAAGGCATTTGCGAAGAGCTATTATTAATTGATATAAATCATGAACGTGCAGTTGGGGAAGCGATGGATTTATCACATTGCATTAACTTTACAAATACAAGAACAAAAGTATATGCAGGAAGCTATGAAGACTGCAAAGATATGGACATCGTTATTATTACAGCGGGACCAGCACCAAAACCTGGACAAAGTCGCTTAGATACTTTAGGAGCGAGTGCGAAAATTATGGAAAGTGTTGTTGGCGGCGTAATGGAAAGTGGATTTGACGGTATTTTCTTACTTGCATCGAACCCAGTTGATATTATTACATATGAAGTGTGGAAATTATCTGGATTACCTAGAAATCGTGTGATCGGTACTGGTACATCACTAGATTCTTCTCGCTTAAGAACAATTCTATCTGAAATGTTACATGTAGATCCTCGTAGTATTCATGGGTATTCATTAGGAGAACATGGTGATTCTCAGATGGTTGCTTGGTCTCACGTAACTGTTGGTGGAAAGCCGATTCTACAAATTTTAGAGGAGCAAAAAGAACGATTTGGTGAAATAGATTTAGATGAAATTGTTGAGAAGACTGCAAAAGCAGGATGGGAAATTTATAAACGAAAAGGTACTACTTATTACGGAATCGGAAATTCTCTAGCATATATTGCGAGCTCAATCTTTAACGATGATCACCGTGTCATTGCTGTATCAGCTATTTTAGATGGGGAGTACGGTGAGTATGATATTTGTACAGGAGTGCCAGCTATTATCACTAGAGATGGTATGAAAGAAGTTGTAGAACTAAACTTAACAGAGGACGAAGAATCTCGATTCGCAAAATCAAATGATATTTTACGTGATTATATGAAAACAATTGGTTACTAAATTATAGGAGAAGGTGAAACAAATGAAGGAATATATAATGTCTCGTGTATTTAAAGCATCTGCTGGAATCGCACAAGGTATTTTCGTATCCCTCGGAATTGGTTTACTGATCGAAAATATAGGAAGAATTGTTGATATTCCATTACTTATTACAATCGGAGTTGTTGCAAAATCACTTATGGCACCAGCCATTGGTGCCGGCATTGCTTTTATGCTCGGTGCAAACGGTCTTGTTATCTTTTCAGCGATGGTAGCTGGAGCGATTGGTGCCGGATCCATTTCAATTACTGAAGCGGGTCTAATCATTAAAACAGGTGAGCCAATCGGTGCATTATTAACAGCAACTTTAGCAGTTTATATCGGTAAACGTTTAAGCGGAAAAACTGCGTTAGATATGATGCTCGTTCCATTTGCAGCAATATTAGGTTCTGGTTTAGTCGGTATTTGGTTATCTCATAATATTACTCCTGTTTTAAATACAGTTGGAGCGTTCATTAAAGATAGTTCAGCTGGTAGCCCGTTCATCGCTTCTATCGTCATTGCAGTAGTTTGGGGGCTATTGCTTATTTCTCCAGCTTCATCAGCTGCATTAGCGATCGCACTTAGCTTAGATGGCGTTGCAGGTGGTGCAGCTCTAGCAGGATGCGTTGCTCAGTTTATCGGATTCTCTGTAATCTCAGCGAAAGAAAATAATTTAGGTGGCATATTAGCTCAGGCGCTTTGTACTCCGAAAGTACAGTTACCAAACATTACTAAAAATCCAATGATTCTCGTCCCAACTGTCGTCGCTAGTGCGATAGTCGGCCCAGTATCGGCATTAATTTTCCAACTGGAAGCAGGAAAAGAAATTGCAGGTCTTGGATTAAGTTCTCTTATCGCACCAATTAACTTAATTTCCAGCGAAGGATGGGAAGTTGTCCCAGCGATGGTAATCACTTATATCATCATTCCAGTAGCTGTTTCTTATATACTTTACATTGCTCTTAAAAAAGCAGGTCGTATTCACTCTGGTGATATGACTGTACCGCAATCTTAAATTGAAAATCTCCTTTTATATAGAGAAAAGCAGACTGGAAGCCACAGTCTGCTTTTTACATTTTTTGATTTTGTTTTACTGGAACACGTACTGTTTCTTTTGCTAATAACAGCTGAACGCCGAAGTAAAGTATGCTTGCGAGCGTCATTCCAGAAATGGCGTCTACAAATGCATGTTGCTTCGTAAATAGCGTTGATAAAATAATAAGCGTACCGAAGAAGGTAAGAATATAATATTCAAAAGCATGTTGTTCTCTACGTTTAAAGGCAGCTAGCATAATTACAAATGTAGTAAGAACGTGAATGCTAGGGAAACAGTTTACCGGTTGATCGATACTATAAATATAGCGAACTAGTTCAGAAAATACGTCTGTTCCAACGACAGTTGGACGTGGTACAGTTGTCTGCCAAAAATAATAAATAGAAAAACAAGCAAGTTTGCCAAGAATTACACTACTTAAAGTAACGTAATATTGCTTTCGATCAGCAAAGCAGTAATAAATAAGTGCGCCGTATAAGTAAGGAAACCAAAGTAAATAAGGAATAATAAATGCTTTTACAAATGGAATCCAATCATCTACTACAGTTGTGACATCTACTGCGTGAACAGTTGATTTATTTAATACGTCGTAAAGGGGACTTACGAGTACGAGTAGAAGTATATAACTTAACGGAAGAAAAGATGAAAGTTTAAATTTCTTCATGATAATCTCCTATGTTTAGTAATGTAAGTAAATTCAATTGATTATAATATAGAAACGTAAATTGGGCTATCGATTTTACTTACATTTTCTTGAATTAACCTTACGTTTTTGTCACTTGACTTAAAAGAAGGGGAGAGTGCTATATGAAGCGTTTATCGTATTTCTTATTTTTTATATTGATATGCCTAGTGAGTGCGGGGTGTGCAAAGGATAAAGAAGGAGAGAAATTAGAATATAACGGGAGAGCACTCGTAATTGGAGTTGTTGGAGAAAAACCGAAAGATACGTTTAGAAATATAAAGTTTGAAAGTGTAAAGTTAGAAGAGATGCAGGAGAAATCAGCAAAATTTGATGGTTTTTTCGTTATGAAAGAATATTTTAAAGAGGCATCAAAGGAGCGGTATACGGACTTATTTTTATCGTTAAAGAAGCCAGTGTTTTTTATTGGGTTACAAGATAAACCATATTTGATTTTTACTGAAAAAGATTTAGATTATGACAATGCCTCAAAAGATAGAGCTATGATGTATACACAAGGGTTTGTAAATATGGGGAACCCTGAAGGACAGTATTGGGGTATGGGATTATATAATGATACGGTTTCAAATCAAAATATTCATAATATGTATATAGTAGTGTTTCAAACTATTTCGGATTATTTGAGTCGATGATGGAGGAGCCCGTAAAAGGGGCTTCTTCTTTTTTGAATAAACGTTTGTTTAAGATGCATGTTCGGTAGGAAGAAACCGATGCAGTTTAAAGGCTCACATAAAAAAAATAGGAAATTAATCAAACGTTTGTTTAAGATGTATGTTCGGTAGGAAGAAACCGATGCAGCTCAAGAGCTAACAAAGAAAAATAGGAAGTTAATCAGACGTTTGTTTAAGATATATGTTCGGTGAGGGATGAGAGAAGAATCTAAAAAAATTATATATTTATTTTTTTCTTAACAAATGGCGGAAAAATAAGAAAAATTCGCAGGATTATTAAAATTTATCACGAAATAAGTAAAAGTTTAGCGAATAATCGTTTGAAATAATAAAACGTTTTCTATATGATAAAGGTAAAGGTTAGTAAAAAAGTAGGTGAATTTATGACAGTAACATTTTATTCATATCCAAAGTGTGGCACATGTCAAAAGGCAAAGAAATGGTTTGAGGCAAACGATGTAGCATATGAGATGATTCATATTGTTGAAAATCCACCGTCAAAAGAAGATGTACGTAATTTACATGTAAAAAGTGAATTACCATTAAAAAAATTCTTTAATACAAGTGGAATGCGTTACCGCGAACTTGGTCTAAAAGATAAGTTGAAAGATGCAAGCGAAGACGAAATGTATGAGCTTTTAGCATCTGATGGCATGTTGATTAAACGTCCAATTGTAACAGATGGAACGAATGTAACACTTGGTTTTAACGAAGAGCAGTTTGAAAGTGTGTGGAAAAAGTACCAATAAGGTATTTTTACATAATTAATACATTCACTGGAGGTACAGTCATGAGCATTCCAAATAATTTACGTTACTCTGAAGAACACGAATGGGTAAAAACTGAAGGTAATGAAGTTGTAATCGGTATTACTCACTTTGCACAAGGTGAGCTAGGCGATATCGTATTCGTTGAACTTCCTGAAGTAGGTGCAACAATCGAAGCTGACGAGCCATTCGGAAGCGTAGAATCTGTTAAAACAGTTTCTGAATTATACGCACCTGTAAGCGGTAAAGTTGTAGCAGTAAACGAAGAATTAAGTGACCAACCAGAACTTGTAAACGAATCTCCATACGAGGGTGCATGGATGGTTAAAGTTGAACTTTCTGATGCAAGCCAAGTTGAGAAGTTATTAACTGCAGAAAAATATGCAGAAATGACAAACCAAGACTAATTTTAGTCAACTGAAGGACAGCCTTTGTGCTGTCCTTTTTATTTTGTGCTACATAATGAGTTGAAAAGCACATATATATGAATCAATTATCATGTGAGAGTACATTAATGGGAAATCTATTTAGTGGAGTTCCATGCTTTTTACAATCTAAACGAGCCGCTTCCGCTTTTCATTGTCTAGCTCCAGCGGATAGAACAGTCGGTCATTTCACCCCTTCACTTGAGGCAAAAGGCGCCTCTAGTTCAGGAGTTCCAATTGCCCTCTTGTTCTGAACAAGCCGCTTCCGCTTTTCTTTTGCAAAAATAAACAGGAAACAACATGAAAATAACGAATATACTATATACTAAGTTAAAGGTTGTATAGTATATGGTGATCGGGTGATGACATATGATTTATGTAGAAAAAGTCATTATTGTAGAAGGTAAATCAGACAGAAGAAAGATTGAATCTATTATTCGTGAACCGGTGGAAATTGTTTGTACAAATGGTACAATTGGTTTGTCGAAAATGGATGAGCTCATTGATCAGTTTTTTGATAAGGACGTATATGTGCTAGTGGATGCTGATGATGCAGGGGAAAAGTTAAGGAAACAGTTTCGAAAAGAATTTCCGCAAGCAGAGCATATTTATATTGATCGCTCGTACCGAGAAGTGGCGACTGCACCTTCTTCACATTTAGCAAATGTATTATGGGGAGCTGACATTGACGTTTATACAGAATATTTACGGTAAGGAATGATAGAAGTGATTGACTGGACAGGAGCCGAAGCTACAGCCCTAATAGAGAATGAAGAAAAAACAGTGCTATATGTATATACACCAATGTGTGGAACATGCCAATTAGCAAAGAAGATGTTAACGGTTGTCGAGATGACGATTGAAGAGTTGAAAATTGGAATGTTAGATTTAAATTATGCTCCGCATTTAGCGAAAGAGTATGGAATCGAAAGTGTGCCTTGTTTACTTGTTTTTGAAAATGGGACACTAATGAAGAAGATATATGCATTTCATTCGGTTGAATATTTATATACGGAATTAAAGTAGGCGGCAAAGTTTTTGCCGCCTCGACATATTTCTTGGGAAATATGTCGACATGCGGGATGGATACAGTATTTGTCGAGCGAAAGTAACAGGATTGCTCTTTAGTGAGAGGGAAATGGTATGTAATAGAAAGTGATATGAAGGATGTGATTTAGGGTGAAATTATATTCTTTGCTTCAATCATTTGTAAATTACGCTAACGGTCAATATCATTTAGAACCGCTTTTAAGACAAGGAGAAAAAACTGTTAATTTCCGCTTTGGAGATGAAAGTTGTTCATTACAAATTTCAAGAGATTATATAGAATTGTCACAAGAGGCAAGAGGAACGGAACAAATTGTGTGCTTAGATGAAGAGGATGTAAAACAATTAGTGAACGGAAATGTAAGATTGCAAACGTTAATGAACGATGGACGTGTGCAATATTCGGGAACATATCGAACGATGCTATTAGTTGAATCGATGTTTCATATATGTAAACCGATGTCAGTAGGTGCTTAAAATTCTGAAGTTTCTTGTTTTGTGAAAATTCTTGTTGACATGACGTGTGGATATTGATACAATTCAATTCATAAAATATAGACAATTTCATAAATTACAAATCAGACGAAAATTAAATCTGATTTCTCTTATCAAGAGAGGTGGAGGGACTGTGCCCTGTGAAGCCCGGCAACCGTCAACTTATGTTGAAATGGTGCCAATTCCTGCAAAGCGAATGCTTTGAGAGATGAGAGAGAGGGATAATGTTGTTATATACGCATATAAACCTTTCTGCTTCTCTAAAGCGGAAAGGTTTTTTTGTTGTTTGAATGTGGAGGACATTCAAATAATAAGAGGAGCTATGGCGATAGATTACACGCATGAAAAATAAAAAAATTGCGGAGTCTATCCAAAGTTTTATGAAATCCAGCTCCAGCGGCTAGAACAGTCGGTCGTTTCATCCCTTCCTATGAGGCAAAAAGCGCCTCTACGTCAGGGATTCCAACGCCCTCTTGTTCTAAACGAGCCGCTTGCGCTTTTTACTTAAAAAAGGGGTGAACATCATGATCTTATTAGAAAATGTAAAGAAAATATATAAGGCAAAAAGCGGTGATGTCACTGCTGTAGATAACGCCAATTTAAAAATAGAAAAAGGCGAAATATTTGGTGTTATCGGATATAGTGGTGCTGGGAAAAGTTCTTTAATAAGGTTGTTTAATCAGTTAGAGAAACCAACTTCTGGCCAAATTACAATTGCAAATCGTGTCATTTCAGCAATTACAGGAAGTGAACTTCGTAAGGCAAGGCAAGAAATTGGAATGATTTTTCAGCACTTCAACTTACTTTGGTCACGAACTGTACGCGAAAATATCGCATTTCCACTTGAGATTGCAGGTGTTGATAAGGAGAAGAGAAGAAAACGTGTTGATGAGTTAATTCATCTCGTTGGATTAGAAGGAAGAGGAGACGCGTATCCATCCCAGTTAAGTGGTGGACAAAAGCAGCGTGTTGGGATTGCTAGAGCGTTAGCTAACAACCCACAAGTGCTTTTATGTGATGAAGCAACGTCAGCACTTGATCCGGAAACGACAGATCAAATTTTAGATTTATTACTTGATATTAATAAGCGTCTCGGTTTAACAATTGTATTGATTACACATGAGATGCACGTAATTCGAAAGATTTGTAATCGTGTTGCGGTAATGGAGAAAGGAAAAATCGTAGAAACAGGTCCAGTACTTGACGTATTCCGTAATCCACAGCAAGACATTACGAAACGCTTTGTACAGCAGTTAACAGATTCTGAAGATACAAACGAAACAATTGAAAGTTTAATTGAAAAATATCCAGATGGCAAAGTAATTCGCTTGCAGTTTGTCGGTGAGGCTGTAGAAAGACCAGTACTTCAAAGATTAATGCAACGCAGTGATATAGAAGTTAGCATTTTGCAAGGAAATATCGCACAAACGAATAACGGTTCTTACGGAAGTTTAGTTGTTCATTTAAATGGTGAGGAAACAGCAATCCAGCAAGCGATAGAGGGAATACATCAAGATCAAGTAGAGCTGGAGGTGATTGCACATGGATAAGTTACTCGCAAATGTTGATTGGAATCAAATGTTAGAAGCGACTGGTGAAACGTTATATATGACGGCAATCGCAGCGCTTGCCACATTTGTTTTAGGACTAATTTTAGGATTGTTACTCTTTATGACATCGAAAGATAATTTATGGGAAAACAAAGCGGTTAATACAGGGATTGGAGCCTTCGTAAACATATTCCGTTCTATACCGTTCATCATTTTAATCATTTTATTAATTCCATTCACAAAGATTATCCTTGGAACAATTCTCGGGGCTAGTGCAGCATTGCCAGCTTTAATTATTGGAGCGGCACCATTTTACGCAAGAATGGTTGAAATCGCACTTCGTGAAATTGATAAAGGTGTAATCGAAGCTTCAAAAGCAATGGGGGCAAAAACAAGCACAATCATTTTAAAAGTGTTAATTCCAGAATCATTACCAGCGTTAGTATCTGGTATTACGGTAACGACAATTGCTTTAGTAGGCTATACAGCAATGGCGGGAGTTGTTGGTGCTGGTGGTCTTGGAACACTTGCTTACTTAGAAGGATTCCAGCGTGGAAATAACGATGTAACAATTGTTGCGACAATTTGTGTGTTGCTAGTTGTATTTTTCATTCAGTGGATTGGTGATAGTGTAACGACTCGAATAGATAAAAGATAATGAAAACAGGAGGGTATTTCAAATGAAAAAATTATTACTTACAGCACTTATTTCAACCTCAATTTTTGGGTTAGCTGCTTGTGGTGGGAAAGATAAAGATGAAAAGAAACTTGTTGTGGGTGCTTCTAACGTACCGCATGCTGAAATTTTAGAAAAAGCAAAACCGTTACTTGAGAAAAAAGGGATTGAGCTAGAAATTAAAAAATTCCAAGACTATGTGTTGCCGAATAAATCGTTGGCGGATAAGGATTTAGATGCAAACTACTTCCAACACATTCCGTATTTAGAAAAAGAGATTAAAGATAAAAAGTATGACTTTGAAGTAGCCGGAAAGATTCATTTAGAACCAATTGGTGTATATTCTCAAAAGTATAAGAGCTTAAAAGAGCTTCCAGACGGAGCAACAATTATTATGAGTAATTCTGTTGCTGATCATGGACGTGGTTTAGCAATTTTACAAAAAGAAGGTATTTTAAAAATTAAAGATGGAGTAGATCCAGTTAAAGCGACTCCGAAAGATATTGCGGATAATCCGAAAAATCTAAAATTCAAAACGGATATCGAGCCTGGTTTATTACCACAAGTGTATAACAATAAAGAAGGCGACGCTGTTCTAATTAACTCTAACTATGCAATTGATGCGAAATTAAACCCAGAAAAAGATGCGATTGCAATTGAAGGTAGTGATTCTCCGTATGCTAACATCGTAGCAGTTCGTAAAGGGGATAAAGATAAGAAAGAAATTAAAGCTCTTGTAGAAGTGTTGCATTCTAAAGAAATTGAAGACTTTATTACTAAAGAGTATAAAGGGGCAGTTGTTCCTGTAAAAGAATAATTGTTTGAAGAAGGGCTGGTGTATGTCGGCTCTTTTTTTCTAACTACATACCTATAGGGGAGAAGGGGATATCAGATGAAAAAAATTATACTGTCAGTTGTTACAGCGCTATCTGTATTTACATTAGCTGCTTGCGGGGGAAAAGAGGAAAATAAGCTTGTCGTTGGAGCTTCTAACGTGCCGCACGCTGTTATTTTGGAGAAAGCACAGCCGATATTAGAGAAAAAGGGTATTAAATTAGAGATTAAAAAGTTCCAGGACTATGTGTTACCGAATAAAGCGTTAGCGGATAAAGAAATTGATGCGAATTACTTCCAACACATTCCGTATTTAGATAAAGAAATTCAAGAAAAAGGATATAAAATTGTAAACGCAGGAAAAATTCATTTAGAACCAATGGGCATTTATTCTAAGAAATATAAAAGCTTAAAAGACCTGCCAGAGGGCGGAACAGTTATTATGAGTAATAACGTGGCTGAGCGCGGCCGTATGTTAGCACTATTACAAAAAGGTGGCGTTATTAAGCTTAAAGATGGAGTAGATGTTGTTAAGGCGACAGTAAAAGATGTTGTAGAAAATCCGAAAAACTTAAAGTTTAAAACAGATGTTGAACCTGGACTGTCACCGAAGCTGTATGAAAATAATGAGGGAGATGCTTTATTTGTTAATTCAAACTATGCAATTGATGCGAAATTAAATCCAACAAAGGATGCAATTGCGATTGAAGGATCAGACTCTCCGTATGCAAATATTATTGCAGTTCGTAAAGGTGACGAGAAGAAAAAAGAAATTAAAGAACTGGTAGAAGTATTGCATTCAAAAGAAATTCAGGATTTTATTACTAAAGAATATAAAGGTGCTGTACTTCCGGTAAGTGAATAAACGTAAGGAAAGGACTGGGAATTTACCAGTCCTTTTTTCTTTATATATAAGAAGAAAAGTGTATCATATAAGGATGCAAAGGAAATACTTATATACATTTGTGAAAAAATTGTTACTTTTTTTCGTCGTTTGCGATATCATTTTATTTGATATAAAATTAGAATGAGAATAAAATGAGAATATGAACGTTTTAGGAATTTTTAAAATGTATATATAGGATTAATGGAGGTATTGAGATGGCTGGTTCTACATTAACGGTTAAAGACTTACACGTATCAATTGACGGTAAAGAAATTTTAAAAGGTGTAAACCTTGAAGTAAAAGGTGGAGAAATCCACGCAATTATGGGACCTAACGGAACAGGTAAATCAACTTTATCTTCTGCAATTATGGGTCACCCAAAGTATGAAGTAACAGAAGGTAGCATCATCATTGACGGTGAAGATGTATTAGAAATGGAAGTAGACGAGCGCGCACAAGCAGGTCTATTCTTAGCAATGCAATATCCAAGTGAAATTAGCGGAGTTACAAACGCTGACTTCTTACGTTCTGCGATTAACGCACGTCGTGAAGAAGGCGATGAAATTTCTCTTATGAAATTTATCCGTACGTTAGATAAAAACATGGAATTCCTAGAAATGGATCCAGAAATGGCACAACGTTACTTAAATGAAGGTTTCTCTGGCGGTGAGAAAAAACGTAATGAGATTCTTCAATTAATGATGATTGAGCCAAAAATTGCAATCTTAGACGAAATCGACTCTGGTCTTGATATCGATGCGTTAAAAGTTGTATCTAAAGGAATTAACCAAATGCGCGGCGAAGAGTTCGGTTGCCTAATGATTACGCATTACCAACGTTTATTAAACTACATCACTCCAGACTTCGTTCACGTTATGATGAACGGTCGTATCGTTAAATCTGGTGGCCCTGAGCTTGCACAACGTCTAGAAGCTGAAGGTTACGACTGGATTAAAAAAGAATTAGGTATTGAAGACGAAACAGCAGAGCAAGAAGCGTAAGAGAGGAGCATAAACATGACAATCGGTACATTACCTTTCGATCAAGAAACAATCCGTCAGCGCGCTAGCGAAGTAAACGAAGCTGCTTGGTTGACTGAGTTCCGCTTACAAGCTCTTGCACAAGCAACAGAACTTCCAATGCCAACGCCTGATAAAACGAAAATTGAAAAATGGGACTTTATCGGAAAAGGCGACGCTGCTAAGCAAGAGCCTGTAAGTTCTTTAACAGAGCTTCCAGAAGCAGTGAAAAACTTAATCGATGAAAATAACAGCGTATTAGTACAACGTACTGGTACAACTGCGTTCGTTTCTTTAGCAGACGAAGCAAAAGAAAAAGGTGTTATTTTTACAGACATCGTAACAGCTGCAACAGAGCATGCTGAACTATTACAAAAGTATTTAATGAAAGACGGCGTGAAAGTAGACGAGCATCGTCTAACTGCACTTCATGCTGTATTAATCAACGGCGGTGCATTCGTATATGTTCCGAAAAACGTTGTTCTTGAAACTCCACTTCAAGCTGTATTCTTAGTAGACGGCGAAGAAGCTAA
This sequence comes from Bacillus cereus group sp. N24, assembly GCF_016483345.1. Lineage (NCBI taxonomy): Bacteria > Bacillati > Bacillota > Bacilli > Caryophanales > Bacillaceae > Bacillus > Bacillus cereus group sp. N24. Next base: position 70,907 of record NZ_JAEHCA010000019.1, on the reverse strand, counting down.
CGTATATAACCACGTATTATTCGTAGCTGATGCGAACAGTACTGCAACTTATGTAGAAAACTATGTTGCAAATGAAAATGCTAAAGGTATTGCAAATATCGTAGCAGAAGTAATCGTGGAACAAGGCGCACAAGTGAAATTCGGTGCGGTTGATTTATTAGCAAAAGACGTAACAACTTACGTTAACCGCCGCGGCATTGTAGGGCGCGACGGCCGCATTGATTGGGCTCTAGGCCTTATGAATGACGGAAACACAATCTCAGAGAACGTTACGAACTTAATGGGCGACGGTTCATATGCTGATACGAAAACAGTAACAATTGGCCGTGGTAACCAAACACAAAACTTTACAACTAAAGTTGTTCACTTCGGTAAACACTCTGAAGGTTGGATTTTAAAACACGGTGTACAAAAAGATAGTGCAACATCTATCTTTAACGGAATTGGTAAGATTGAACACGGTGCATCTAAATCAAATGCACAACAATCTTCTCGCGTTCTTATGTTAGACGAGAAAGCTCGCGGAGATGCAAATCCAATTCTTTTAATTGACGAAGATGATGTAATGGCAGGTCACGCAGCTTCAGTAGGCCGCGTAGATCCGTACCAATTATACTACTTGATGAGCCGTGGTATTCCAAAACGCGAAGCAGAACGTTTAGTCATCCATGGATTCTTAGCACCTGTAGTAAATGAGCTTCCAATTGAAGGAGTAAAAGCACAGCTTGTTGAGGTAATTGAAAGGAAAGTTCGCTAATGAATATTCATGAAATACGCAAACAGTTTCCAATTCTTGATCAAAAAGTGAACGGCAAACAACTTGTTTATTTCGATAGTGCAGCAACTTCTCAAAAACCAATTCAAGTCATTGAAACGTTAGAACGTTACTATAAAGAATATAATTCTAACGTGCATCGTGGTGTTCATACGCTCGGTACGAAAGCTACCGACGCGTATGAAGGTGCACGTGAGAAAGTTCGTAAGTTTATTAACGCAAAATCAATGGAAGAGATTATTTTCACGCGCGGAACGACAACTGCATTAAATACAGTAGCAGCTAGCTATGGTCTTGAAAATGTAAAAGAAGGCGATGAAATCGTTATTTCTTACATGGAACACCATAGTAACATCATTCCGTGGCAACAAGTTGCGAAGAAAACTGGCGCAACTTTGAAATACCTTCCGCTTCAACTAGACGGTACAATTTCTTTAGAAGATGTTCGTCAAACTGTTACACCGAATACAAAAATCGTTTCTATTATGCACGTGTCAAACGTACTTGGAACGATTAACCCTGTAAAAGAAATCGGAGCAATCGCACATGAAAACGGTGCAATCATGATCGTTGATGGAGCACAAAGTGCACCTCATATGAAAGTGGATGTACAAGATTTAAACTGTGATTTCTACGCATTATCTGCTCATAAGATGTGCGGACCAACAGGTGTCGGCGTATTATATGGTAAGAAAGAATTGCTAAACAATATGGAACCAATTGAATTTGGTGGTGAAATGATTGATTTCGTAGACTTACAAGAATCTACGTGGAAAGAGCTTCCGTGGAAGTTCGAAGCAGGTACACCGATTATCGGTAATGCAATCGGACTTGGTGCGGCAATTGATTTCCTAGAAGAAATCGGTCTTCATAATATTGAAAAGCATGAACATGAATTAGCGCAATACGCTTTAGAAAGACTATCAGAAGTAGATGGCGTTACAATTTATGGTCCAAAGCATCGCGCTGGCCTAGTTACATTTAATATTGAAGACGTACATCCTCATGATGTAGCAACAGTATTAGATGTGGAAGGCATTGCAGTTCGCGCAGGACATCACTGTGCACAACCGCTTATGAAGTGGCTAAAAGCTTCTTCAACAGCACGTGCAAGCTTCTATTTATATAATACAAAAGAAGAAATTGATACATTTGTTGAATTGCTAATCAAGACAAAGGAGTATTTCACAAATGTCATTTAATAATTTAGATACGTTATATCGTCAAGTTATTATGGATCATTACAAAAATCCTCGTAACCATGGCGTGTTAGAAGATAGTGTTACCGTTAACTTGAACAATCCAACTTGCGGCGATCGTATTCAACTTACGATGAAAGTAGAAGAAGGTATTGTGCAAGAAGCGAAGTTTGAAGGAGAAGGATGTTCCATCTCAATGTCTTCAGCTTCAATGATGACACAAGCAGTAAAAGGTAAGAAAATTGAAGAGGCACTTCAGCTTTCTAAAATTTTCTCTGATATGATGCTAGGAAAAGAGTACGATGACAGCATCGATTTAGGAGATATTGAAGCATTACAAGGCGTATGCAAGTTCCCTGCACGTATTAAATGTGCAACATTAGCGTGGAAAGCGTTAGAAAAGGGCTTAAACGAAGATAAGTAATGTTAAAGGTTCCTAAAAACGAGGTTATCTAAGGAGGGACACACCAACATGGCGAAGCAACTGCCAGATATCGGCGATTACAAATATGGTTTCAAAGACAAAGACGTTTCGATTTTCCGTGCTGGACGCGGTTTAACAAAAGAAATCGTTGAAGAGATTTCACGTATGAAAGAAGAACCACAGTGGATGTTAGACTTCCGTTTAAAATCACTGGATAAGTTCTATGAAATGCCAATGCCACAATGGGGCGGCGACTTAAATGACTTAGATTTCGATGAAATTACGTACTACGTAAAACCATCTGAGAAATCTGAGAAGTCTTGGGATGAAGTACCTGATGAAATTAAAGCGACATTTGATAAATTAGGTATTCCTGAAGCTGAGCAAAAATATTTAGCTGGTGTATCTGCACAGTACGAATCTGAAGTTGTATACCACAACATGAAAGAAGACCTAGAAGCTCTAGGAATCGTCTTCAAAGATACAGATAGCGCATTAAAAGAGAACGAAGATATTTTCCGTGAGCATTTCGGAAAAGTAATCCCACCAACAGACAACAAATTCTCTGCATTAAACTCTGCAGTTTGGTCTGGTGGATCATTCATCTACGTTCCAAAAGGTATTAAAGTTGATACACCACTTCAAGCGTATTTCCGTATTAACTCTGAAAATATGGGACAATTCGAGCGTACGCTTATCATCGTAGACGAAGGCGCACACGTACACTACGTAGAAGGTTGTACAGCACCTGTTTACACGACTAACTCACTTCACAGTGCGGTAGTAGAAATCATCATTAAGAAGGATGCATATTGCCGTTATACAACAATCCAAAACTGGGCGAACAACGTATACAACCTAGTTACAAAACGTGCGGTTTGTGAAGAAAACGCAACAATGGAATGGATTGACGGTAACATCGGATCTAAATTAACGATGAAATACCCAGCAGTTATCTTAAAAGGCGAAGGCGCTCGTGGTTTAACGTTATCTATCGCGATTGCTGGTAAAGGCCAACACCAAGATGCTGGTGCGAAAATGATTCACTTAGCACCAAACACTTCTTCAACAATCGTTTCTAAATCGATTGCGAAGCATGGTGGTAAAGTAACTTACCGTGGTATCGTACACTTCGGACCAAAAGCGAAAAACTCTCGCTCTAACATCGAGTGTGACACGTTAATCATGGATAACCAATCTACATCTGATACAATTCCTTACAACGAAATCAAAAACGATTACGTTTCACTTGAGCACGAAGCGAAAGTATCGAAAGTATCAGAAGAACAATTATTCTACCTAATGAGCCGCGGTATTTCTGAGCAAGAAGCTACAGAAATGATCGTAATGGGCTTCATCGAGCCATTCACTCGCGAACTTCCAATGGAATACGCAGTTGAAATGAACCGTCTAATCAAGTTTGAGATGGAAGGTTCTATTGGTTAAATAGAAACGCGGAGCCGACTGTTCAGCCCCGTTGGCTAAGGTTCTTAGACATGAGGGTCTAGGAGGCGAAGCTGGATAATATATGTATGAAGAAAGCGTCCTGCTGTGCAGGGCGCTTTCTGTTTTGCGGATTTGTCTGGGCTTGGTAGAAGATACCCGGGTGGGTGTTCGGCTAAATATATCAACGATTTTTCAAATATATCGATCATAAATGGGAATATATCAACGATTATTTTAATATATCAACGTTTCGACAAGGAATATCGATTTGTCGACAAAGTAAGACAAAAGAAAACCCTCACATACCCCAAACATTTTATAAGAACAGAGAACGACTAGATTTAAGACAAAGATACTGACAAATCCACTTGAACAACCCCCCCACTGAATTCTCTATTAAAATTTTTGAAAAATCCCCAACTTCACCATCTAAAATCCTTTCACACCAACTAGAAAAAACAAAAGTTTCCATATTAAAAAGACAATCTTTTGCTTTTTCTCATAATGCGAGTACAATGTAAAATAGCAAGAAAAGACGAAAAGTATTTACAGGATTATTGCGTACGTATAGCGTAAATGGCAGTAAGGAATTGAGAGGAGGTTTTTTCTCTGAATATAAATAAAGAAACAATCATCCATCTTTATCATACAAACGATATACATAGTCATTTTGAAAATTGGCCGCAAATTTCTCGGTTTGTACAAGGGGAGAAAAAGCGAAGACAGGAAGCGGGAGAGACTGTTTTAACTGTGGATATTGGCGATCATGTGGATCGTTTTCATAGTATTTCGGAGGCGACAAATGGGCTTGGAAATACGAAGCTTTTAAATGAGGCGTTATATGATTATGTAACGATCGGAAATAATGAAGGAATTACGTTAGCGAAGGAGCATTTGAATCGTCTATATGATGATGCTGGATTTGAGGTGCTCGTCGCGAATTTATTTGAAAAAGAAGGTATACGTCCAGCATGGGCAAAGCCTTATAAATTACATACAACGACAGATGGGATTACAATTGCTTTTATCGGGTTAACGGTAGCTTATCCAGAGTTTTATCATATGCTCGATTGGCATATTGAAGATCCGCTTATCCATTTAGAGTCTATTTTAGAAGAAGTGCGAGATGAGGCTCATATTACAGTTGTCCTTTCGCATCTTGGAAAAAGTATGGATGAGTATATGGCGGAGCATTATGATATAGATGTTATTTTAGGTGCACATACGCACCATTTATTTGAGCGTGGCGTTCTTATGAATAATACGTTACTTTGTTGTTGTGAAAAGTGGGGACGTTACGTTGGGCATGTTCAGCTTACTGTGGATAAAGCGACGAAGAAGCTGTTGGAAAAGGACGGTAGAGCGATTAAGACAGAACGTTTAGGTGCTTATAGCAAACCGTTATCCACAATTGAAGTGTTGCAGGAAGAAAGTAAACAGATTATGGCCGAGCCTGTCGTTCATTTAAAGGAAGCGTTACCGGTCGATTGGTTTCAGGAGACATCATTTTCGCACATGTTAGCAAATGCGCTGAAAACGTGGTGTGGTGCAGAGATTGGAATGGTGAACGCTGGTGTGCTATTAGAGGGATTAAATGAAGGTGTTGTGACGCGCGGAGATATTCACAGAATTTGTCCACATCCCATTAATCCATGTTTATTAAAAGTACCAGGGAAAACGTTACGAGAAGTTATTTTGAAAGCGCGCCGTCCGAATATGGAGAACCTTGAGGTAAAAGGATTTGGATTTCGTGGAAAAGTGATGGGGAAAATGATTTACGCTGGTGTCGAAGTCATTCCGGATACGATTCCTGGGAATAAAATTTTACTCGAAGATGTATTGATTAACGGAGAATCGCTGGAATTAGATCGTATATATACGGTAGGAACGATTGATATGTTTACATTCGGATACTTATACCCAGAGCTATCCACACTTTCTGACAAACAATATTATATGCCAGAGTTACTCAGAGATGTGTTAACAGACGTGTTGATAACTCATACATCTTCCGTCAAACTATAGGCTAGTTAACTTGTAACACTCATTTTTCTCTTGTCATACAGATAAGAAAGAGAGGAGTGTGAACTATGGTTAATGTGGAGCCAATTATAATCGATAATTATACGTTTATTGCGGTTAGCGTCAAACTTCCAAAGACAAATTTGCTAGCTGTAATGAGCGATAAAGGATATATTATGTGCGGTGCATTAGATGTAGGTCTTTTAAATGAGAAGTTAGGTGATCGAGGTATTATTGCTGGCCGCGCGGTTGGTGTAAGAACGATTGAACAACTTCTTGAAGCACCGCTAGAATCAGTAACGATTGAAGCCGAAGCTTTAGGTATTACGGCTGGCACAATCGGAAAAGAAGCATTATTAAAAATGAGATAAGCATATATCGTCCCTCCTTCTTGCATAGAAATGATATAAGAAGGAGGTTTTTTTATGAGTATATTTCGTTCGAAAAACTCGCGGTTTCGAAGGGGGCCTATTTCCTTTCGGTACATACTGCTTATGTCGTTTATTCTTTTTGTTATATTACTCGTGCAAGGATTATGGATTGTGAATAGTAGCATTCAGCCGACGTTACTTAAATATGGAGAAGTAGAGACGCATAAAATGGCGACAGCGATTATGACGAAGGCGGTAAAAGATAGAATTAATGAAGGATTCGATGTGGATTCATTAATGAAAGTACAAAATGATAAAAACGGGAAAGTATCCACAATTAATTTAAATACGAAGCAAGTAAATGAAATCGTAACATCAACGACCACATACATAGAAAAATATTTACAGCAAGTAGAACAAGGTGATTTGAAGGGACTAGGTATTTCTGAAAAAAATGGAGCAACGATGGCAGTTCCTTTTGGTCGTGTAACGGATAATGCACTTCTTGGAAATATAGGACCCGATATTCCAATTGATTTCACGACGATTGGTCATGTGAATACGGATATTAAACAAAAAATTGAACCGCACGGGATCAATACGACAGCGATTCAAATTATTATGGAGATGGAAGTCACGTTGCAAGTAATTATTCCATTTCATACGAAAGAAATAAAAGTAAAACAAGATGTTCCGATTGCAACGCGCATTGTTCAAGGGGAAGTGCCTACGTATTATGGAAGCGGGAGTGTTGTTGTACCTGATAAAAAGAAAACGGATAGTTAGCCGAATTTAAAAAATAACCGTAGCAATATGCTACGGTTATCGTTTTGTATTTGCTCGTTCTTTTCGTTCCCACAAGCTTAAATGCATGTATGGATCGAAGGCCCATTCTGTATAGCCATTGTCTTTATACATGCCAAAATGTAAGTGGGGCGGAAATTTTCCGGCTGTACCAGGAGGTCCATAACCGGTGCTACCAACAAATCCGATTACTTTTCCTGGCTCAACAATTTGTCCAAGCTGTATTTCTTTTGAGAACCCGCCTAAATGAGCGTAATAATGGTAATTGTTATGAAGGTCGCGAATACCAATGCGCCATCCACCAAGGCGGTTCCAACCTTTCGTTTCAATAATGCCATAGCAAGTCGATCTTACTGGCACGCCATATCCGGCAAAAATATCAGTTCCTTCATGAATTCTTCTTCCGCCAAAACTTCTGCCAGCACCAAAAGTACTACGGTAGCTATGGTCACTGCGAATTGGGAGAGGAAAAGCATTTCCTTCTAAATTAATACGTCCATAATGTTTATAAATTCGGGCGTATTCGGTAATTAAATCAACTGTTTTCGCACGTCTATAATATTCCCAAAGCATAATGTTAATACGTTCTTCTGACGTTCCTTGTTTCTTTAAAATAGTTGCTGCGGTATGCAGAAGATCACGGTCGTTATTTGCATTTGCAAATCCATCTTTGTCACCATCTAAACCCATTCCGCCAAATAAAGAAATTGTATGGGGGAGAGTATCGTTACTATTAACAGGTCCAGCCCAAATTTCTGGTTTGAAATAAAGGGAAATGATGGCATCTGGTTTTTTCGGAATATCTTTTCTTACGCTCCGTATATTTCTTTCATATTGATCCATTGCAGCTAAGTAATACCATGGAATGCCTGAAGATTGCTCGGTTTCTTTATATAGTGCCATGCGCTTTTCGTATATGCTTTGCTGATTATCTTCACCGTAAGCGATGTTTTGGTGGAGAAGAAAACAAATAGAAAGCAAAAGAGAAATTTTTCGAAGCATGAAATAGACTCCTTTCACAACATCACTCTTTTTAGTGTGGGATATACGGAGCATTTCATTATAGGGAACGATTGGAAAAAATCTTAGAATCTTCATTTGAGCAAATCGCTTTCATACGTTAGAATAGATATGTTACATTGAAAGAAGCGAACACGGTAAACTATTTCATATTGTGCGGAGTTGATAACCATGACAAAACAAACAGAATATAAGCGCAAGCCCGAATGGTTGAAAATTAAGTTAAACACGAATGAAAACTATACAGGCTTAAAGAAAATGATGCGTTCTAAAAATCTTCATACCGTTTGTGAAGAGGCAAAATGTCCGAATATTCATGAATGCTGGGCTGTAAGAAAAACAGCAACATTTATGATTTTAGGTGCGGTTTGTACACGTGCTTGTCGTTTTTGTGCGGTTAAAACAGGCTTACCAACTGAGCTTGATTTACAAGAACCAGAACGCGTAGCAGATTCAGTAGTACAAATGGGCTTAAAGCACGTTGTTATAACAGCGGTTGCACGTGATGATTTAAAGGACGGCGGAGCAGCTGTTTTTGCTGAAACAGTACGAGCTGTACGTCGTAAAAACCCATTCACGTCTATTGAAGTATTACCATCTGATATGGCTGGGGTAGAAGAAAACTTAAAAATGTTAATGGATGCAAAACCAGATATTTTAAACCATAACATTGAAACAGTACGTCGATTATCTAACCGAGTTCGCGCTAGAGCAAAGTATGACCGTTCATTAGAGTTTTTACGTCGAGCAAAAGAAATGCAGCCTGATATTCCAACTAAATCGAGCATTATGGTTGGTTTAGGTGAAACAAGAGAAGATTTAATTGAAGCAATGGATGACTTACGTGCAAACAATGTAGATATTTTAACTCTTGGACAATACCTACAACCATCTAAGAAGCATTTACCAGTTCTTAAATATTACCCACCAGCAGAATTTGCAGAGCTTAAAGAAATTGCACTTAGCAAAGGATTTAGCCACTGTGAAGCTGGCCCACTTGTACGTTCTTCTTATCATGCGGACGAGCAAGTACGTTCTGCAAAAGAGAAAACAGCAGAAGCGAAATAGCGAAAAAAGAGAGCTAATTATTAGCTCTCTTTTTGTTTGTACTCTAAAACAGTATTTGGGCATGTGAATACAATCTTTTTTAATTCCTCTGTGGATAATTCAATTGTAAATTCGGGTACACCAGGTGTAATTAAAATTTTATCGTACGTATAAATGGAACTGTCCACAATAATCGTTACATCTTGTGAATAACCGAAAGGAGCTACGCATCCTGGCGTGCAACCAGTTTTTTCTCGTAACTCATGTGGAGAGCAGAGTGATAAGCTTTCTCCCGTAATTTCTTTCATTTCTCCTCGGTCGAGCCGAGTACCCTCTAACGTAAAAAATACGAAATAATTTCCGGATTTTGACTTTAAAAATAAACTTTTACTTGGAGTACCTTGCAAACCAAGTCTTTCACGAACGATACGATCTGTCTCATAATCGAGTACTGGCTCGTGTTCAAACTTCTCATAAGAAATATTTGTTTTATGTAGTAAAGAAAGTACATCTTCATACATGTGGAATGATACCCCTCTCTAATGTTAATACAGTCTCTTCTCGTGGCGTCAACTGAGTGTTTTGGAAAGGGATACTACTTGGACGATGCTTCCCATAATCGTTTTATGATACTTTGTTCATCGATTGTAATTTCGTAAACATCAGGATTCGTTAAAGTTCTCCATTCATTAAAGCCGATCGTATAATCAAAGTGCTTTAAAATGAGTGTAAGTAAGTTTCCATGTGTAACGATTAGTGTTGTAGTATGGTTTAATTTTAAAACGTCTTGGATAAGCGATATAGCACGGTCCGTCGCTTGTTTTGTTGACTCTCCGCCTGAAAAGGCAATATCTATGTTTGTAAAAGTAGATTCTAGTTTTGGCATCCAATCATCCATCGGAACGCTGCTTAATATACGTTCAGCTAAACGTTCATCCTCTTCGATAGATAGGTTAGCTTGGAGCGCATAGGGCCGAATAGAATCGATAGCTCGGACAAATGGGCTCGAAATAATATGATCTATTTGTAGCTGATTTTCTAAGAGGAATGTAGCAAGGGTGTTAGCTTGATCTTTTCCGGCAGTCGTTAACTCGGCATCACGTTTTTGTCCAGTTGCGGAACAATGTCGTATGACAATAATTTTCTTCATAATTCATCCCCATCTTTCAAGTTGACGCTATATACTTCGACAAATGTGGGAAAAATTCCTTTTTCTTGGAAACGGAATAGTGATCTAAGTATGTGGAAAAGTAATGTGGATAATAAAGTGAAACTTTAATCAGTGGGGGGATTTATCCACTGATTATTAGCCTTCACCAATCGGACAGTTACTGCCCGCAAATAGCGGGGGAGAAAATTGAGGTGCAATTATGAAAAAAATAATATGCATTGTAGTCAGTATTTGTTGTTGCATCCAATTGTCCACAACATATGCACAATCAAATCAAAAATTAGAATACCCGAGCAATCTAACTAAAACATTTGTGAATGAAAATGTGTTTTATGAACAATTAGATAAGAAAATCTATAAAGAGTACAAACATGCAGCATATAGTGTTCGTAAAAAAATCTCATTTAAAGAAGTGGCCGATGAGGAAATTATTTTTAGGCAAAAAACAGCTGTCGGCTGTCGCAGTAGAGTGGTGCTTCAAGATTCGTTTATTCATCCTGATCGCCAAGTATACTTTTTCGCTTCCTTTTCTCAAAATGAAGTAGAGGAGTTGCATAAGTATATCGTTATAGATGCAGAAACAAAGAGGGAGCTGCGAGGAGGAAAAAGCTATCATCGTTGCGACAATCCATAAAAAATAACCCACCAACTGGTGGGTTATTTTTTACTCCGGCACACTCATTAATTTCTCTTTCATTTTGCGAATCACAACGAGAGCACAAATTGTTAGTAGAAGAGTAATCCCTTCTGCAACAAAGATGTTGATCGTTTTTGTTTGGTAAAGTGCTGCGAAAAAGTCTACAAATGCGTGGAATAATATAGCATATACAAGGAAGATGTACTTCTTTTGTTTTACTGCGTATAAGACAAGCATTGTAAAGGCAATTTGCAATACGAGTGCCATAATTCTTTCTACGCTACCAAGGAAGTAAAAATAGGCAGGCTGCTCGATTAACATGTCCTTTACAAGATTTAATTGAGGTAGTTTTTCTGCCATTTGAGCGAAGCTACCATCGTTAATAGCATTTGCGAATATAAGAGTTTGCAATGCAGAGAATCCGCCAACTAAAATAGATTCTATCCCGCCGTGACCAATTCCGTAAGCAAAGCCATCTTTATATTCTAGATATTTTTTTAGTAGGAAGAAGAAGGCAACGAAGCGTCCTAATTCTTCAAAAATACCAGCAGTTAGCCCGCCATAAAGTGCAAAGACAAATGGATTTTCTAAAAATGGAGCGATTGCTGGATTACCGCGCATAAATAGGTGAAATGGTGTTTCGAGAATTTGGGTAAATCCGATAAAGATAAGAACACCAACTCCGACCACTTTCCAATTAATATTATATTTTTTACGGAAATAAACGAGTACAATGATTGGGACCAGAACCGAAACAACGAGTTGCATGATGATGCTGGCAATTACAGTATTTGAAACCATACTTTCACCGCTTTCTAATATATGTACATATCTATTATGCATGAAATATGGGAGAGATGAAACTTTTAGAGATAAATTGAAACTTTAATCAATGGGAGTGTTGTCTATTCCCCGAATTTTGAGGTGAGGGTATTACTGCTCGCAAATAGAGGGATAAAATGAATTTACTTATTGACTCTAACGTTCCGTCATACTTTATCGTATGTATTAAGGGGGAGATACAAATGACAATGAGAGTAAAAGAAGTAGCTGATTTAGTTGGAATTAGTGTGCGCACACTGCATCATTACGATGAAATTGGGTTGTTAACCCCAGACGAGACGACAGAATCTGGATATCGTCTGTATTCTGACAAAAATTTAGAGACGTTGCAGCAAATTTTATTTTTTAAAGAGCTAGGCTTCCCTTTGAAGAAAATTAAAGAAATTATCATGAGTCCGTCATTTGATCGCGAAGAAGCATTACAGCTTCATAAGAAAATGCTTCTTGAAAAACGTGCGAGGTTAGATAAGGTGATTGCGACGATTGATAAAACAATTCAGCATACAAAAGGAGAGATTGAAATGACGAACAAAGAGAAATTTGAAGGATTTGATTTTAGCCATAACCCATATGAAGAAGAAGCGCGTGAAAGATGGGGAGATACAGCTGTAGATAAAGCGAACGAATATGCAAAAGGTATGTCAAAAGAGAATCAGGAAGAGTTTAATACTATTTACAGAAATTTAGCGGCGCTTAGACATGGTGCACCTGATTCTAAAGAGGCACAAGAAGCTATTAAAGTATGGTATGATTACTTGCAAAACTTTGGTGAATATTCATTAGAAGCCTTCAAGGGACTCGGTCAAATGTACGTCGCTGATGAGCGCTTCACGAAAAATATTGATAAGTTTGGCGAAGGGTTAGCACAGTTTATGTGTGATGCGATGGAGGTTTATGCGGATCGTAATAAAAAATAAAAAGTAAAACAGGTGGAGGTTTTCTCCACCTGTTTTACTTTTTAATCATATCATTTAAAGTCTGATCCCCTGTGTTGTTCAAATGAGGATTTTTACTCATTTCCCGTTTTAACATATCGAGGCTTTGCGTATATTCTGTATCATTTAATGCACCAGATTGCAGTCCTTGAATTTGAGAAATCAACTTTTGGTCTGTCGATACATATGCTTTATAATAGCGAGGAACGATGGACAAAGCAGCTTTATATACTTGATCCGCTACGAGTTTCGGATTCGTTGTGTTTGCACGGTATACAACAAATACTTCATCATCGGTAACGAGCGTAGCAGCGTTTGTAACGTCAGGAAGTTTGACCGTCATGCTTGTAATCATTTCAGCAACTTTCTCACGGTTAATGGCTCCTACTTGTTTGTTAGATACTTCATGCTTTTGTTTAGATGAATAACCGACTCTCGTTAATCGTGTATTTGTATTTTCCGTATGATACATGTCGTTTTTGTTGGAAACAAGAACACGGCTTCCTTCCTCACGTTCCATTTCGGCTTTATTCGTTGATTGGCAGCCTGCAAATAGGGAAAGAGTGAGAAGGGAAAGTAAAATTTGTTTTTTCACGATGTATCACCTCCTTCTCCATAGCATGTACTAATTTGCAATTTTTTGTATTTGAAATTGTTGGTTGTTATGCTTTGTGATACGATAAAAAGAAGAATGCTTAGAGAGGAAGTTAATGATGGAGCAAAAGCAAGAAATTCATGCTACGGTGAGCATTAATAATGTTCAGTACGAAGTAATTAAAAACTTTCGTGACGGTTTTAGTGAAGAAGCATTTAAAGAGCGCTATGCAGAAATTTTAAATAAATATGATTATATCGTTGGAGACTGGGGATATGAGCAACTTAGATTGCGCGGATTCTTTGATGATAGTAACCAACGTGCGACATATGATACGAAAATTAGTACTTTATCAGAGTATTTATACGAGTACTGTAACTTCGGTTGTGCACACTTCGTATTACGAAAAGTGAAGAAATAAAAAAATCCTCTTACGATTGTAAGAGGATTTTTTGCATATTCTCGCTTATAAACAAATTGAAATATAATCGCCTTCAGAGAGTTGTTTATTTGGTTTCATTTGTTGTCCGTTCAATTGAATATCCCCACTTTTAATTTTATCCACAATGGTAGTACGGCTCCAATCTGAAATATATGTGGATAACACTTTATCAATTCGGTGGGAGCCAAAAACGATGTCTAATACAATCGTGATTTCAACTATGCCACTTTCTTTATGTTGTGTCATAGAAATGGTAGTAGTTGTTTCTGTTTGGTCTTGCTGAATCATATCGATTGTTTCCACATGATCAGTAAATGATTTATAAATGCGCAGTTTTTGATTCCACGTATGATCGTTCGGGCATTTATAAATGGCAAAGCGGTATATGTTTTTTCCATTGGCGTTATGCCTGCGAATATTCGTATCAGTAAATAGGGTATTACGTCCGCAATTTTTACAATATTTTTCGATTGTGTTTTGCTGATTTTCATATAAACTCCAAGAAAGTTGTACTTTCTGCATTTTCCTTCACCTCTTATAGTAGTGGTAAAGGAACGTAATACAGCTATTTGGATGTCTTGTAGTATGAAGACATGAGAAGTAGACAAAAATAAAAGGAGGTTCCCCAAAGAGGAACCTCCGTAAACATCATACTACAGATGCGTTACGTTCCTTTGTAATGGGAATGGGCAGACTACTCCCTTGAAAAAGCACAGTGCTTTTTTGAGAGTAATGCTATCCAATTGCTGGTCCATTACAAAGTAAATGTTGGCATACGTAGATAACGTCCTTTCTATCCAAATAGATTTACTCTTAATTATAACATAGAAGAGTGAAAATTCAAAACTCTTACAACGAAAAAACACCAGCTAAAATAGCTGGTGTTTGAGATAAGTTATATAAGTTCAAATAAAAATGAGCGTAATTCTTCTGCAATTTCTTCAGTCATAGAAAATGCGTGCTCTAAGTAGCCTGGTTCGTTTAAATCGTCAGGACCGATGATTGCAAATTTATTGCTCTGCATATCAAGGACAATTGTTTTACCGTAATGACGATCGGAGTATAAAAGCGCTAAATCATGACGCTCATTTTCTCCCATAAAGCTAACGAAACGAGTTTTTGTAGCGACAGTATCGTCGTACAGAAAGAAACGTTCTTCCATACACATGGCTCCTTTATTAAATATCTAAGTTTAAGTGTGGTTTATGATCTAAATGGTGATGCGTTTTAATGAAACGTACTGTTCTTGTTTTGTAACGCATAACGATAGAATATGTTTCAGCTAAATCTCCGCCAAGGAATTTCACGCCGTCTAATAACTCACCAGCAGAAACACCTGTTGCTGAGAAGATTGCATCATCACCAGATACTAAGTCATCTAACATAAGAAGTTGACGAGGATCTTCTAATCCCATTTCACGACAACGAGCTTCTTCTTCTTCGTTCATTGGAACTAAGCGAGCTTGCATTTCACCTTCAAGGCATTTTAATGCTGCTGCAGAAATAACGCCTTCTGGAGCTCCGCCAACACCTACGAATAAGTCGATACCTGTTCCAGGTAGTGCTGTTGCGATTGATGCACCAACATCGCCATCACCAAATAATTTCACACGAGCCCCTTTTGCACGAACACGGTCAATAATATCTTGATGACGTTCACGTTCTTGAATGATAACTGTTAGATCACGAATCTTTTTATTGTTAGCTTCTGCTACAATTTCAATTGTTTTTTCAATTGGATCATCTAAGCTAATTTTACCAGCTGCTTTTGGACCAACCGCGATTTTTTCCATGTACATATCAGGAGCGTGAAGAAGGTTTCCTTTATCTGCGATTGCGATAACCGCCATTGCATTTGCAAGACCTTTTGCAACGATGTTTGTACCTTCTAATGGATCAACGGCTATATCTACTTCTGGACCGTTACCTGTTCCTAGTTCTTCACCAATATATAACATCGGTGCTTCATCAAGTTCTCCTTCACCAATTACAACTGTACCTGCCATGTTTACTGAATCGAACATATCACGCATAGCTGTAGTTGCTGCATCATCTGCTTCATTTTTCTTTCCGCGGCCCATCCACTGTGCGGATGCTAATGCTGCTGCTTCTGTTACACGGACAATTTCTAGTGCGAGTTCACGTTCCAAGATTTCATTCCTCCAATTTCAAAAATCATACAAATATAACTATAACAAATAACGGAGAAAAGGTGAATTCGAAAAATTGTCGATTTTTTCAGAAGAAAGCGTTACAATTAAAATGTAAATGCTTTAATTTCCAGGTAGGTGACATGAATGTACTTCGTAGACAGAAAAAAAATAGAACAAATGCTAGTATGTTTAGAACGAGCAACAAATACATTTCAAGAGAAGAAGATATATGAAACCGAGTTTGAATTTTATGCATTAGAGCGCATAGCCCATCTTATGATTGATTGCGTATTAGATGTAGGGAATGCGATGATTGATGGATTTATTATGCGCGATCCAGGAAGCTATGAAGATATTATCGATATTTTAATGGACGAGCGAGTGATAAGTGCAGAAGAAGGACAAGGAATGAAAGAAATTATCCTTCTTCGAAAAATGCTTACGCAAGATTATATTCAAATGAATCATGATGAATTATATAAGACGATTCAAAAACATATTGCGGTGGTAGAGAACTACCCGGCAAATATTCGCAGTTATTTAGAGAAGGAATTAGGGCCTGTATCTGCATTTGTACCAGAATAATTATGCTTATGAGATCCCCGGGAATACCTTTTGGGGATCTTATATTGTATGTGAGAAAGAAAAGGGAAAAGGGAGAAGGGTAAAGCATGGGGGAAGCACGCACTACGAAAGACGAGATTGTCCAATTGTTGAAAGTAAAGGGAGAGCATACGGTAGCAGAATTAGCTGACGTTTTAGAGATTACAGAAATGGCGATCCGAAGACATTTAAGTAATCTGGAGAAAGATGGGTTCATTTATTCTAAGATGGTCAGGCAACATGTCGGAAGACCAACTTATTTGTATGGGTTAAGTGAAAAGGGAGAAGATACATTCCCGAAAGAATATAAGCAATTTGCGATTGATATGCTAGAAGATTTAGCTCGAATGGGCGATGAAAAAATACTTCGTTACGTTTTGAAAGAAAGAACGAAGCGAATGGAAGAAAAATTGCAAAAGAGAATCAGTAATCAAAAGAACTTAGCATATAAAGTGCAAGAGGTAGCAGCAATGCAAGAGAAAAATGGTTATATGGTTCAAATAAAGAGAGATGGAGAGAACTCTTTCGTAATTGAAAAGCAAAACTGTCCGTTAAAGGAAATTGCAGAGAGATTCCCGCAAGTATGTGCAGATGAAAAAGAGATGTATAAGCGTTTATTTGCGAATGCAGATGTAAATACGCTAGCAAACATGTGCGAGGGTGATTGTAGTTGTTCTTACCAAGTAAAAGAGAAAAAATGAACGTTCTGGGGCGCTTTAAGGTAAAGCGTTTTTTTCTTTTGGAAAAGGGGGTAATATAAGAGTGGTATGATAGATGAGAACTCTAGCATAGAAGGAGAGACATAATAGATGTATAAAGGTTATTTAATTGACTTAGACGGTACGATGTATCGTGGTGAAGAACAAATTGAAGAAGCAAGCGACTTCGTGAAAGCATTAGGAGAGCGTGGCATTCCGTATTTATTCGTTACGAATAACTCAACTCGTAAACCAGAACAAGTTGCAGAAAAACTTGTTCGTTTCGATATTCCAGCGAAAGCAGAGCAAGTATTCACAACGAGTATGGCGACAGCGAATTTCATTTATGAACGTAAACAAGATGCAACTGTATACATGATTGGTGAAGAAGGCTTACATGATGCTCTTGTGGAAAAAGGATTTGAACTTGTGGATGAAAACCCTGATTTCGTTGTTGTTGGTTTAGATCGCGACATCACATATGAAAAATTAGCAAAAGCATGTCTTGCTGTACGTAATGGTGCAACGTTTATTTCTACAAATGGAGATATTGCTATTCCAACTGAGCGTGGATTATTACCAGGTAACGGTTCATTAACATCAGTTGTTACAGTATCAACAGGTGTGGAGCCAATCTTTATCGGAAAACCAGAATCAATCATTATGGAACAATCGTTAAAAGTGCTTGGCATAGGAAAAGATGAGGCATTAATGGTTGGGGATAACTACGATACGGACATTTTAGCGGGAGTAAATGCTGGTATGCATACCCTTCTTGTCCACACTGGAGTCACAACTGTGGAGAAGTTAACAGAATACGAAGTTCAACCGACGCAAGTTGTGCATAACTTGACGGAGTGGATTGAGAAGATGTAATGAAATGCAGGTAACCGGAAGAGGTTACCTGTTTTTTTATGCATAATTGCATATGTACTATAAGTATATAAAATGTAAAATTTAAATGTAATGATGTAAGGGGGAGAGAATAAGAATGTACTGGATGTCATGTATTATGTTTGTTTTTACATTATGTGTTTTGTTTTTTATTCTATGGAAGATATATAAAATAAATGAAATGAAAAAAAGCGCGGGAAAGCTTATTGCAGCATATCCTCGGGTGAAACGACGTTGGATTGCCTTACTTGGACCAGCGTACTTTATCGGACAATGTATGTATATATATGCTCAATACGTAAGTGGTGATATTGGCACACTTGAACAGTTTCTCATTCAGTCAGGTAGTTATGCTGTAGCAAGTTGTTTTATGACTTTAATAGCGATCCATCTTATTAAAAGTGTAAAAATATATGAAAAAGGTGTAGTAGACGGATTAAACTTTTATTCATACGAAGAATTGAAAGGCTATAAAACATCAACATGGGAAAATCCAAAAGAAAATATATTTTTATATCGCGGGCGAGAAAAAATGAATGACAATGTGAATTTACTTATTAGACAGGAAGATATGAATGAATTAGAAAGCATTCTTCAAAGGTATATTCCGAAATTAATGATGAAATGAAAAACTCCGGTTGTTAAAGCCGGAGTTTTTTTATTAAAATGCACGATTCACAACATCTTTAACCTCTTCAAGATATTGTTTACGCACACTGTCATCCACAGAAGGAACACTTGTATAGAATGTATGCTCAAGTGTTTCAATGCCTGTAAATTCAAAAATACCAACATCTGCTGTTTTTTTCATTGCATCAAACATACCGCCTGCTGTGTATACTTCTTCCGAATTTCCCATCGTAGATAATAACAATCCTTTTTTACTGCTTAATAACTTTTCAATACCATTTTCACCGTAAGCATAAGCGAAGCCGTGGCTAAATACACGGTCAACGTATCCTTTTAAAATAGCAGGAAGACCCGCCCACCAAACTGGGTAAATGAATGTAATACTATCAGCCCAAGTGATATGCTTTTGTTCTTCTTTAATATCTTCTGGTGTGTTTCCTTGGGAAAATGAGATGAAATCGGAAGCACCTAATACTGGATTGAAGTTTAATTCGTATAAATCACGAACGTGTACTTCATGACCTTTTCCTTCTAATTCACCTTTTACAGTTTCTAAAATTGCATGGTTAAAGCTTTCTGTATTCGGGTGTGCATAAACGATTACATGTTTCATTGTTCTTCCTCCTACTTGTGGATATGTGAATAGTTTTTATATATTCGTGTAACTATTATGGTTACTTTCGTTGCGAGAGTCAACTTTTCTGACGTGAGAAATAGAGTGAAATTTTAATTGGTGGGGGCTATCCATCCCGCACTGATTATTTGCTTACACTAATCGGGCACTTAATGCCGGTTAATATAAATGTTAGTATGTGACAAAAAAATACAAAATAGTAGGGATTTTGCATTTTTGAATAGAATATATAGATTGGTAAATAGAGAGAGAAGGGGATATCGGGATGAATATTATTGAAATTGAAGGGTTAGAAAAATCGTTTGATATTGGAGATAGTAAAGTAAAGATCTTAAAAGATATTAATCTTCAAATTCAAAAAGGAGATTTTGTTTGTATTATGGGGGCAAGTGGATCGGGGAAAACGACCTTACTTCAGCTGTTAGGTGGATTAGATATTCCATCAGTAGGTAGTATTCGAGTTGATGGTACGGAGATTTCAACATTAAAAGAAAAAGAGCTCGCTTTATTTAGAAGGCATAAAATCGGTTTTATTTTTCAACAGTTTAATTTAATTCCAGTGTTTAATGCGGAGGAAAATGTAGGGTTGCCTTTATTATTAGATAATGTTTCGCAAAAGAAGGCAACGGTGACAGCAAATCGTTTATTAGAGCTCGTTGGATTGAAAGGAAAAGAAAAGCATTTACCAGCACAGTTATCAGGTGGGCAACAGCAAAGGGTTGCGATAGCAAGAGCCTTTGCAAATGAGCCGGCTATTATATTAGCAGATGAACCAACAGGGGCATTAGATTCAGAAAACAGCAAAAATATTATTGCGGCACTTCGCAATGCATGTGATGAATTAGGGCAAACAGCTGTCATTGTAACGCACGATCCGTTCGTAGCGGCCCATGCTGATAAAGTCGTTTTCTTATTAGATGGTGAGGTGATTCATGAGCATGCTGAAAGTAAAGGATGGAAATTTCGAAATATCCCGCAACAAGTTATCCACATTCAAGAGATTATGAATTGTCACTTTAAAGTAGGAGGTAAAGGTGATGCGATGGGTAATTAAGTATGCGGTAAAATCGATGAAACAAAATTGGTTGCGAAATATGTTGATTGCCCTCGGTGCAGCTTTAGGTGTTATGTTAGCGACGATGTTATTGCTAGGCAATCAATCAGTAGAGCAAAGTGTGAAGGAACAAGTAGTAAGTCGGTATGGAGATTATAATTTACAATTTGGCTATATAAAAAATGATATGTATTTAAATAATGAAAGTTTAAAAGGAATAGATGGCTTAGAAAATGCTGAAAAAATATCAAAAGCACTTATACCGTATCCTTTTCCACATTATAAAGAATTATCGGGAAAGCCATCTTATTGGGGTGTTGAGCAAGATTCTCCAGAAATGCATTCTTATAAAATATTAGAAGGACGATATCCGAAAGAAGGTGCTGAAGTAGCACTGACAAAAGGGTATACAGATCGTGAAAATATACGGGTAGGAGATACGATTAAACTGCCATTTCCGCAGCATGGTGAAAAGACTGTGAAAGTTGTCGGTATTTTAAATCCACCGTTAATGGCGTCAATGGGACATAGTGCTTATTTTCCAATCCATTGGCTTCAAAAAGAATTAAATTTACCAAATCAATTCAATCTTGTTCAAGTGAAAGTACAAGATGTAAATGTGAAAAAAGCAATTGCTTTTGATGTACATAAAAAGATTGAAAATATAAAGGTGGACCAACGTACTTATGTAGATAAGGCATTTGAACGACTAAATGTAATGAAGCCATTAATTTTTAGTTTAGGTGGTATTGCCTTATTTGTTGTAGCCCTTTTAATAATGGGAAGTTTCTTCTTATCTGTCAGAAGTCGATTTAAGCAATGGGCATTATTACGTGCACTTGGTAGTAATCCAAATCAAATTATATTAGTCGTTTTATTAGAGGCTTTATGTATTGGGGCAATCGGATCGCTAGCAGGAGTTATTCTTGGAGCAGGTACTCAAACAATCGCCGCATCATTTATTAATAAATGGGTGAATATTGAGGAGGCAGGGAAAGAATCATTTTCGATTTCAGGCGAGATTTTACTCATTACGTTTTTACTAGGAATTGTTATGTCTATTATAGGGGCTATTATACCAGCCTTCATGGTTAGAAAGATTCCACCAGTTCAAGCGCTTAGGCCAGGTCTTCCTAGTAATGAGAAAAAAGAAAAAAGGTGGAGTGCTTTTAGTGGTAGCATTCTAATCATTGGTACTGTTATTGGACTAACGGGTAACGTATTAGAGCGGTATATAGGTTTTAATCCAAGTGCTATAGGTGCGCTGTTATTTGCGGTCGGTTTGTTATTTGCGATTCCGTTATTTATTCGGATGATAGCACCAGTGATTGCAAAACCACTTCAAATGATATTACGAATTGAAACGACGATTAGCAGCCGGAATGTAATTCGTTATCGGCATAAGGCAGCTGTATCGGTTGCTATACTAGCATTTGGTTTTATGTTAGCACTTGTTGGAACGATGTATATAAACTCTATTTACGAAGGCATGAAAGATGGGTTACAAAAACATTTACCAGCTGATTTAGTAATAAGAATTCCAATAGAGTCGCAAAGTACTGAAGTATTACCATTTAGTTGGATGGAGAAGGTTAAAAAAGTTGATGGTGTAGAAGAGAGCGTAGCAAATGTTACTGACTTTACAGCGAAGCTTATAAATTATGATTTTAAAAAAGCGGATCAAGAATGGTATGAAAATGTGAGGAAAGATGATTTTGAATATGATGTGATAGAAGTTGTGGGGAATGATATTGTTGCTTATCAAAAAATAACAAAAGCGAAAGTGATTACAGGACAAGATTTAAATAAGCCATTACAAGATGGTGAGGGGGTCGTTACGAAGAGAACTGCTAAAACATTAGGGATTCAGTTGCATGATACGATTGAAGTACAAGGGAAGGGGAAAGAAAAACAAACGATTAAAGTCGTTTCGATTATTGAGCAAGGATTAAGGGGAAGAGGATTAGACATTTTCGTAAATGAACAATGGGTTCGTGATAAGTTTTACGTGCAAGGATATGAAGCAATTCAAGTTATGACAAATTCTAATCAATCATTTGAAGAGATTAAGAAGCAAGTAAAACAAATTACAAATAATAAAGAGAACGTAGAAGTTATTAATAGCCATGAGTTATTGAAAGAACAGGAGCAGTTATTATCGCAAATGATGATGTTAATTCGCTTGTTAGTTGTAATTGTTTTCATTATTTCTGGAATAGGGTTAATGAATGCGATTGTCTCAAGTTTACATGAAAGACGTGCTGAAATTAGTATGATTCGTGCGGTAGGGGCTATTCCGAAGCAAATGAGACGGATTGTTTTATTAGAGGGAACTTTACTTGGAGCGATAGCTGGTTGTATTGGCATTTTTGGCGGGATTTTGTTTAGTTATATTGTGTTATCAAGCTTAGATTTAACGGTTATTATCATTCCGTATAATCAAGTTTGCATATTAGCTTTTGCTAGTGTGGTGCTTGGAGCAGGGGCAGCGATGATTGCTTCATTACAATTAAGAAAGTTCAAATTAAGTGATACTTTAAAGGAATTATCGGCATAAAAGATTGCTATACCCCGCTCATACAAAGAACAAAGAAGACAAATAAAATGATGACAATACCAATACCGAAGTTAAATACGAGAGTACTATCCATATATGTAACCTCCTTGTTTTAAAGTGAAAAGCACTCTAGTCAGAGTGCTTTTTATTTTGAATCTCCCGTAACGTACTTCACAACTTTTAGAAAGGGATTCATGCGTGTAAAGAGTTACATTATTTTATGCGTTTATTTTGGGGAATGAGTAAGTCCTTATGAAATATAGAAAAAAGACACTCTTTCGAGTGTCTTTTATGATGACAAAATGTGTCAATTGCTTGAGTTCGATAAGACGCTAATTTCCGTTTTAACGCCTTTTCTTTAATCAAGAAGTGTAGCAACAGCGATTCAAATAAATTGTACCATTTGTGTAATGTTTGTGTGCATGCAATTCTGCATATTTCAATTAGAGGGAAATAAGGTGCGGAGAATGAATGAGTATATAGAACACTTGATAAGGAGAGAGAAGGATGGATATACATAAGTTAACGGTAGAAGAAGCAAATGAGATAAATACGTGGACCTACGAGGAACCATATAATTTATATAGTTTTTCAGGCGAGAAAGAAGTGATAGAAGAGCTATTAGATGGAACGTATTATGGCTGTTGTGACGATCAAGGAGAGTTCATCGGCTATTTTTGTTTTGGAGAAAATGCACAAGTACCAGGTGGAAGAGATGCTAATTTATATGGTGGAGAAAATCTGATTGATATCGGACTTGGTATGAAGCCGGCGTTAACAGGGAAAGGAATGGGGAAAGAATTTTTCAAAGCTGGAATAGCGTTTGCCACGAAAGAGTTTAATGCAAAAATGTTTCGATTAAGTGTAGCAACATTTAATACAAGAGCAATTACGCTATATAAAAATATAGGTTTTCAGCAAGGACCTATATTTTTGAGCCGCGGAAGAGAATTTATGCTCATGGAATATGAAAGACCGTCAGCATAAAACTGACGGTCTAGAAAGCATTATTATTATTCCGAGTGATCAGCTCGGTGCGCTAAACGGCTTGAAGCAGCGGCAGCGATTCCGCCAACGATATCATCAAGGAATGTATGCACTTTGCCAGTTGATTTATCATTTAAGTATTCTAAAATACCAGGTTTTAATTTATCGATATATCCAAAGTTCGTGAAACCGATAGAGCCGTACACGTTAACGATAGAAAGTGCGATAACTTCATCAATTCCGTATAAGCCTTCATCACGTTTTACGATATCTTGTAACGGCGCACTTAACATTCCTTTTTCAGCAAGGACATCGAGTTCGATACCAGTAATTAGTGCGTTTTGTACTTCACGTTTTGATAATACACGCTCAACGTTATAACGGCATTCTGACATCTCTAAATTTGGATGATATTTTTTTTGAAGAAAATGAACAAGTTCAGCAATATCGTCAATTGTTACACCGCGTTCTTGTAATAGTTGTAATGCTCTTTCTTGTAGTTGATTTGATTCTTTCATGTTTATCACCTTTTTTTCTTTTTAGTATTTGTATACGTTTCGTTGCTTTATCATGTGCATAGGAATGAAAGGCGAGCACAAGCTCATATATATAAAGAAAAACCATAGGTGGCGACTGCGATGATTCAGCATATTTATGAGCATTATCACATGCATGTTAAAGAATTAATCCCCCTTGGCCCCTATAAAAGCTTTTGGATTCGCAACAAAATTTATGTACTTGTTCCAATTGGAAAAATGGAGGAAGAAGTACTTGTAGAGATGAAAAAGCTCAGTGACTATATGAACCAGCAAGGGGATATGACTGTAGCGACTTTCGTTCCGACTATACACGGCTACTATGTAAGTGAGATAGAAGAACAAAATTACTGCTTATTAAAAGGTATGCGCACGTTAGAACGACATGCTATGTCATTAGGAAGTGAGCTTTCTATATTCCATAAACGAGGTGCATTCTTTCCAGAAGAAATTGAGCAATTAAGCCGCATTGGTGAATGGAAAGCGTTATGGGAAAAAAGGCTCGATCAATTAGAAAAATTTTGGCAATCACAAGTGATGAACCACCCTACAGACGTATTCGATCAATTGTTTATCGAATCCTTCCCGTATTATTTAGGAGTTGCGGAAAATGCAATTCAGTATGTTGTCGATACAGAGATGGATGATACGCCACAAATGACCGATGCGGCAACAATTTGCCAGGAGCGATTTACACCTTTATTATGGCATCAAACGAAGCGTCTAAAACTTCCTTTTGAGTGGGTGTATGATCATCCCACTCGAGATATAGCAGAATTGATTCGCTATATAATGATTGAAAAGAAGAAAGACTGGGAGCAAACAATCGTTCAATTTGTTACAGATTATGAACGCAATTATTCGCTATCCTCATTTGGTTGGCGCTTATTATTTGCAAGGCTCCTGTTCCCGCTCCACTATTTTGAAACGGTCGAACGATATTACCAAACTGGGAATGAAGAACAAAAAAGTATATATAGAGATCGCTTAGAAGCTATTTTACATGATGTGAACCGCTCTGAGCAATTTATGAGGAATTTTTATGGATCACTTCGTTTGCCAATTGATAAGTTAGGGATTAGAAAATTAGATTGGCTATCTTAAAAGTATAAAAAAGAGACCGATTGAGGTCTCTTTTTTATACCGCAATTGTATGTAATACATTATGCTCCTACCTGTTGATCTGCACATATATTTAAAATGAATTGATTTCTTTCGATTTTTTCATTTACTTTACTCAATAATTCTTGCTGGATTTCTTTAAATAAAAATTGATAGCTTGTATTCCATGTTGGTATAACGGACGAAAGGCCTAATAAATATTCTTTTTTCTCTTCTAGTTCTTGAATTGTTAAAAAAGTGTTCCCCATTTTTGGCATGTGTCGTCCCCCTATGTTTTTTACTTCATCCCGCTATTTGTGGGAATCGGGATGCCCGTAAACACCCACTGATTATAGTTTCACTTTATATGTGTGAACGATTCACTATATAGTATTAATTATCGCATTTTTTGAGAAGGATTTCCAATTTTGTTTTATGATGTTAAAGTAGAAGTGTTATTTGAATAAAAAAAGAGACCCATTGGGGTCTCTTTCTAGGAAGCGATTCTGAACGAGCCGCTTCTGCTTTTAATTAATATCTAGCTCCAGCGGCTAAAATGTTCGGTGGCTTCGCTTCTTCCACCGAGGCACATTTTGAACGAGCCGCTTCCGCTTTTAATTAAAATACTTGCTCTACTTCAATAACGCCTGGTACTTCTTCAAGTAACGCGCGCTCGATACCAGCTTTTAGTGTGATTGTAGAACTTGGGCAGCTTCCGCATGCACCCATAAGGCGTAATTTTACGATACCTTCTTCAATGTCTACTAATTCAACGTCTCCGCCATCGCGAAGTAAGAACGGACGTAATTTATCTAGTACTTCTAGTACTTGTTCTTGCATATGTGGGTTTTCCATTTTTATCGACTCCTTTCATCAGTTTTATTATAATCAAGATAGAGGGGAAAATCTATTTTTTCTGTTCTTGTTTTATTGTCGAAATATTTTATCATGTGTACAACGTGTTTTTTCAGTATAGGGGTATGGAATAAGTTTGTAAAATGATGTGCTTATGTACTAAGACATCTGAATATACTGTTAGAACAAGAAGTGGGGGAGAAGAAATGGTTAATGTGCAAGTGTATGGGACGAAAGTAATTTGTGCGAGCTGCGTCGGAATGCCATCTTCAACAGAAACGTTTGAGTGGTTACAAGCGGCGATTGGTCGTAAATATGAAGGACAAGAAAATAAATTTAATTTCGAGTATATTGATTTTCAACAAGAACAAGAAGATGAAGATAAAAAAGCATTCGCAGAGCGCGTAGTAGAAGAAGATTTATTTTATCCAGTCGTTCTTGTGAATGGAGAGATTGTTGGAGAAGGAAATCCTCGTTTGAAGGATGTTTACGAGGAAATCGAGAAATATTTATAAAGCAGGAAGCCTTTGCGAATTTGCGAAGGCTTTTTTTAATGGAGGGATAGATGTGGAGAATGGAATAAAACAAGCTTTACCAGCAGAAGTAAAGCAGTTAATGGAGCAGTACATAGTAGGGTTAAAAGAAATTTTTTTAGATGGAAAAATAGTCGGAGTATATGTTTACGGCTCTATTGCGCTAGGTGCATTTCATATAGAAACGAGCGATGTTGATTTTGTTGCAGTACTAAATGATTCCGTGAATGAAGCTGAAAAACAACAAATTGTAGAACTGCATAAGAAAATGAGTGAAAGTACGCTAGGTAAAAGAATGGACGGTATGTATATTCCGCTTGCTGACTTAGGGAAATACAATCATGAAATAAATGAGTACGTGTATTGTGCAGATGGTAAGGCGAATATAGGTCATTGGGATATTAATGCGGTCACATGGTGGACATTAAAAAATCAAGGCATTACAGTTATCGGGAAAGAAGTAGAAGACCTTCCATTTCAAATAAAGTGGGATGATGTAGTAAATACAATGAAATATAACGTAGAACATTACTGGAGTGAAAAAGCGAAGCGTCCTTATTTGTTTTTCATAGAAGAATGGGTAGAATCAGCTGTCGTTACGATGGGGCGTATTTTATATACGTTAGATCATAAAACAATTGTTTCAAAAGATAGAGGATTGCAATACTTGTTAGAACGCTCAGCGAAAGAATGGGAGCCTTTATTAAAAGAAGTAGAGCGAATGAGGTATGATCCAAAGGAGAAGAAGAAACTTTCTATTTGGAGAAGGGCTGATATGACGAAGAGATATTTGCTTAGTATGATTGAAGAGTGTAGGGGGAAGTGGTAGAGAAAATAATGAAAGCATCCTTTGTATGAAGGATGCTTTTACTATTGTTATATAATGAAAAAGTACTTTACACGGAATGAGAATTCGAAAGATAATATAAAAAAATATGTAGGCGAGGAAAGCAGATGAGTAAATATAAATTACATATAAATAAAGAACAACTATGGAAAGGTTGTATCTTAAAGTCGATTGCAGATGCAATTTTTGTAGCACATGCTCCTGATTTCTCGCATGAAAGTTCATGGGATGGGTTTAACTATAATATGCAAGATAGTCAAGGCGGAAGAGGGACAATTACGTTTCATCCGGATTATACGATCGTATGTCTGCAAGATGTGAATAGCGAGAGAATTGAAGAGTGGATTGATGCGGCAAATTATTTTGAAGGGGCACCTTTGGAAGTAATAGACATTGCGAAAGAGGAAGCACTTCAATACGTATTAGAAGAAGTAGAAGGCGAAACAGTTCCTTTTATTACAACTGCATTTTGGATTGAGGATAGCGGTGCGTATTCAATTGATCCATTTGAAGAGATGGAAGAGCACGGTGGATTTTTATTAGAAATTCCATTACTTGATACGGAATCAGCAATTGAAAGACTGGAAGAAGAGTATGAACTGACAGCGGAACAAATAGAACTTTTACAATTCGTGTATGAGAGAAAAATCCAAAATCCAAACGAGAAAATTAAGTTGTCTAAAGAGGAAGTAGCAATGATTGGGACGGAGGGTAGTGAAAGGTTAGAAGTGAGTAAAGCGTCATTTGAAGAAATGAATATTACTTGGTAGTTGTAGGAGGAAATATAAAAAGTGTGATAAAGGACTAGTAGAAAGCACAATGTACATTTACATTGTGCTTTCTACTAGTTTTTTCATATACATATCAACTTCATGAAAGAATACTTTTTTTTCTCGTTATTAAGATGCACAGAGCAATGTGAATATTGCTGTAAATAGTGATTAGCTTGTTCGTACTGTTTTAATTTGTAGAAAGAAAAACAGGTAAGAAGCAGACACGCTTTTTCTTGTAATATTGGAACGACAGCTAGTAACGGAGTAATGGAATGTATATTTATTTTTGTTAAATTTTCATAAGAAGCCCACGTTTGAAACCAGTCGAAAATGGTAGAAAGGTAATCCGGAATGTCGATAGTTTCATGTGAAACATTATGCAATAATTGGTTCTGTTATATAAAGATGGGGAAATTTATATTGTTACTTCAAATTTAGAATTAATAATACTTGATGCTGAATGTGGCGAAGTAAAAGATATAATGAAACTCCCTAAAAATGTTGTTAAAATAGATTTTATTGTATCAATTGAGGAAATTAATGATAGATTATTTATTAGTTGTGTAAGTGGAAATATGTTTTAAATAGTAGAAAGTTAATTTGTGAAGTCTTTTAAGTCGAGATTTTAGGTTAGACCATACCATAATAGTAATTTATATAATAGGAGTAGGATGTGTCCAAATGATTTTGGGGCATCTTTTTTTGTGAACATACAAAACATTTAACTTAGTGTATTAAACGTATGATTCATAAGTATTTTAATATATTTTAAAGTAAAATTAAATAATAAACGGATAATTGTCGGAATATATTCGATTTCCGCTCGTTTTTATGAAATATATGTACTTTTTGTTAGATTCCTTCTTTTTGTACATATACAATACCTGTATATAGAAATAAGAAAAGGATGATGTACGTGAAAGACACTGTTTTACAAGAAACAATTTCTCCACAAGAGTTACATAAGATTGTTCAAAAGAATACGGCGTATTATGACTTTAAATGGGGAAAAGTAGAAAATCCAGCACAAGGGAATACGTGGAATTGGGTAGCATTTTTCTTCCCAACTTTTTGGTTAGCTTATCGTAAAATGTATAAGTTGTTTATTATACTTACGTTATTGGCGGTACCTAGTATCGTTGTAACTCCTTTTATAGATATTTCAGATGGGATTTATTTAACAGTTAGTTTAGTTCTTCAATTAGGAATGATGATATTTACTGGATGGCAAGGAAACCGTTTATATTATAAGCATGCTATTCGAGTTTTACATAAGGAAGAAGATATGCCGGATCACAAGAAGGCGTATTACTTACAATCAAAGGGCGGCGCTAGTGCTGCTGGTATGATTGGTTTACAAGTTATAGTGGGGATAGTGTTTGGTGGAGCTATGTTCGGACTTTCTCTTTTACCAACTGAGCCGAATATTAAAAATGTTGTTCGTTCAAGTGATGAAGGATTTACTTTAGAGGTTATGACTGATAATCCAACTTGGAAGTTCGTGAAGAAAGAAAAAGAGTATGACGTAGTAGAGTTTACTGGTTATGACTATACAGAGAAGAAAAACGTAAAAATTAAATTCGCTGTTTATTTCAGTGAAGGTTACTTTGAATGGCAAGAAGTATATGAGAATAATAAGAAGTTAAGTGAAGAAGAGTTAGAAGAGTATCAATTTTATATTGAAGAGAATGGTTGGGGGTTCTAGTGAGAACTCATTCATTTTGAAAAGAAGAATCTTGTGAAGGTTCTTCTTTTTTATTGTAAACACCATACGAATTGAAATTTTGTAAAATACAATAAAAAATGAGAATTTGAGGTAGGCTTGTCAATAACGTAAGACTATGGCACTATAAAGAAATGCTATACAAATTTTATTTATCGACATGTAAACATCAAATTTGATTTTTACGTATAAATAATGAACGGAGGAAATGAATTTATGGCTACTTTACCAAATTGTCCAAAATGTAATTCAGAATATACGTATGAGGATGGCGTTCTTTTCGTATGTCCAGAATGTGCTCATGAGTGGGGCAAAGAAGCAGAAGCTGAAAATAATGATGGTGCAAAAGTTGTAAAAGATGCAAACGGAAACGTTCTTCAAGATGGTGATGCTGTTACTGTAATTAAAGATTTAAAAGTAAAGGGTACTTCTTCAGTTGTGAAGATTGGTACGAAAGTAAAGAGTATTCGTCTAGTTGATGGAGATCATGATATTGATTGTAAAATCGACGGTTTCGGAGCTATGAAGTTAAAATCACAGTTCGTTAAGAAGGCGTAAGACAAATAAAAAGAGGAGGCTATTCGCCTCCTCTTTTTATTATGTCACTTTTTGTCGGTAAATCGATATTTCGTACAAAATCGTTGATATATTCTGAGTTATGATAGATATATTTGAAAAATCGTTGATATATTGTAAGTTATGATAGATATATTGAAAAAATCGTTAATATAATTTCATTCGCCGTGAACTACGCACGATTCACCTCGCATCATAGTCAATTTCTTTCAACTGACAGCGCTTATTAAAGAATGTTTTATATCCAAGCTGTAAGAAGATAATGACAGCGAAAGCAGTACTCCCTGAAATACCGAGTATGATAGCAATTTGATATTGAATTGCTGTAAACGGTGATACACCGGATAATATTTGACCGGTCATCATACCGGGTAAGCTTATAATTCCCATACCGACCATGGAATTGATTGTTGGTAAAATAGCAGAATCAAAAGCGTCCCTTATGAGGGGAGCAGTTGCTTCTTTCGGTGTTGCGCCGAGCATAAGGGTACCTTCAATATGATCTCTTTGAGATTTCATATTGTTTAAAAAGGTGTTTGCCCCGAGGCAAATACCGGTCATAGCATTACCGATTAACATGCCGGCAATAGGAACGATATATTGCGGTGCATACCACGGATTATGCCCGATAATAACAAAGATAAATAGTAGTAATGGTCCGATTGATCCCGCAACCATGGAAAGAGCGGCTACACGTTTTAATTCTTTGGACAGCGGAATATTAACTCGTTTATAAATATTAAAAATAGCAAATGTAGTAATAGAGGTAATGAGAGCAATTGTATAAAATGGATTACTGTTTTCAAATATGTATGTAAGGACATATGCAACAAGTACGAGCTGAATGGTCATACGGAATGTTGCGATCGCAATTTGTTTCTCGCGAGGTATCCCTTTTAATCTTACAAGTCCGATTAAAATAAGAATGAAAATATAGGCAGCAGCAAGTTGCCAAATTTGGAGTTCAATAACGCCCTTCAACTGAGAGCACTCCCTTTCTAGTTGCACCGTTTGTTTTACTAATTTCAATAATATCGTCTGCAATTTCTTCTGGAAGTTGTTGCGAGTGCGTGATGAAGATAACGGTTTTTTTCTTTTCTCTTGCGAGTATAGTGAATTGCTTCATAACGCGGCGTTCTGTATCACTATCTAATGCCGAAGTTGGTTCATCTAATAAATAGACAGGCGGATCCATAAGTATGATGCGAGCAAAAGCAAGCCGTTGTTTTTCCCCGCCTGATAATGAAGCGGCGTTGTCTTCTAAATTTTTATTTAAGCTAACAGTCGTTAATGCATTCTGCAAAGTATCATCACTTGGAGATGGTTTTTCAGAAAGACGAAGTCCCATTAATAGATTGTCTTTAACTGTTCCGTCAAAAATAGGTGGAGTTTGTCCGAGCATAACTACGTCACGGCGTAATTGAATAGGGGGATAATCAGAAATTGGTTTTCCGTTATATTCGATTGTACCGGATGTTGGAGATTGTAAATCATTTAACATGCGAAGTAATGTACTCTTTCCGCTCCCACTTTCACCGATAATACAAGTGATTGTCTCTTTTTGAATCTGTAAATAAGGAATGTGTAGTATATCTTTATATGTAACGTCTTTTAATATAAACATAAATTGCTCCTTTCTGATTCTAGTTATATCGTATCAAAAAAGAGAGAGAAATAGAAAAATAAGGTTATAAAGAGCAACGTTTTTTCTTCGTCTTGAGTTTTATTAATAAGTTAAGTAAACAATCTAATTCTTGACTGAAAGAAATTACTTTATCATGAGTGAATCCGTACATTTCAACGAGATAGATCAATTCTTTCTTCTTCGCTTCTATTCGATCGTATAGTTTCGTCAAGTTCATAAGTGAAATGTAATGCCTCCTATAAAAGTATTTATCACATAAAAAATAAGACCGAATGAATTCGGTCTTAAAGGAAATAATAAAAACAACTTACAAATAGCATACACTTTTCATCAATAGTTTTTAATATAAAAATAGAAAATTTTGTGAATAAATATTGAGAAAAATATTTCTGATAATTTCTGTTTATGAAAAAAATTTTTTCAACTGATGAAAAGAGGCTGCCTACATAGTAGACAGCTCGTAAAGTATTAACCGTTATGATATTTATACATCCAAAGAAGACCGGATTTTAATAATCTCGGTACACGTCCCATTAATGGTTGGTTTGCTAGTAAACCAAATCCGTGTTTTTTGCCGAGGGAACCGAGAACACCTTTTAATTTAATAACAGGTAGTTCATCAGGAAGTGGTTCATTATTCCAACGTTTTAATAATATTTGGACAATTTGTTCTCCTTGACCTTCAGCAAGTTGAGCAGATGGTGCGTGTGGAAGTGCTGCACAATCTCCTACAACGTAAACGTGCTCGTCATTTGGAATATTGTGATATTTTGTTAAAACAACCCGTCCGCTACCATCTTGTTCAACCGGAAGGTTTCGAACAACTTCATTTGCTTGAATACCAGCTGTCCAGACGATTGCATCACATGCAAGAGGTTCATCGTGGTTGTACACAATATTTGGTTCGACTTTGGTAATGTTAGAGTTTCGTATAATGGTAACGTTATGTTTTATAAACCATTCTTCTACATATCTACTTAATTTCTCTGGATATGGGAATAAAATTCTATCTTTTCTATCAAATAAATAGATTTTTAAATCAGAACGGCTCTCACGAAGTTCACTTGCTACTTCAACGCCACTTAAGCCAGCACCAACGACAGCAACTGTAGCATTCGGTTCTAGGCCATTTAATTGTTCATATGTCTTACGTGTTTGTTCAATTGATTGTAGGCTGTGTGTATATTCCTTTGCCCCAGGAACGTTATGATATTTATCTTCACAGCCAAGTCCGATAATTAAATCATCATATTGGATTGCTTCACCGCCATCAAGATGAACAGCTTTTTCTTCGAGATCAATATTTGTTATTGTGCCGTATTGAATATTGAGGCGTGGGTGCTCAGGAAACGGTATGCGAATATGCGTTTCTGAAATTGTACCCGCTACTAATGCATAATATTCAGTTTTGAAACAATGGTATGGTACTTTGTCGATTAATGTCACCTGTACATCATCTGGAAGTTGGTTGCTTGGAAGTAGCCGTTGCAGAATTCTCATTCCACCGTAGCCACCACCTAGTATTACGAGGTGTTTCATGATGGATTACCCCTTTTCTGTTGAAATGTCCCCTAATCCTAAAATTTTATATTAATAAAATATTTCGACTTTACTCAATCAAATTATATCGAATTTGTGAACAAATAACAATGCATGAATGAATACTCTGTTGTACAATAAGAAGAAAAGTAAAGTAAACTGTTTTCCTTTTCTAGTTACTATTTCATTATGAAGGCCGAAAAGCAGTGTTGTGAATATATTTATATAGAAAAGAATATTTGCTTTGAAGTGAAACAGTGAAGGAATTGAATAGTTTAGTAAGTGTAATGAAAACAACAAGAAACAGCTTAGTTTTCTTCTTATAGATGAAGTCAGAAGGTAATTTGTTTTGTAGTACAGGGGGGAGAATTTTGATTAAACCGTTAATTGAATTTTGTGTAGGTAACCTCGCGAGTGGTTCACAAGCAGCTTTAGAGAAATTAGAAAAAGATCCGAATTTAGATGTAATGGAGTATGGATGTTTAGGATATTGTGGTATTTGTTTTGAAGGCCCATTTGCCCTTGTGAATGGTGAAGTAGTACAAGGATCGACAGTAGAAGAGCTTGTTAATAATGTATATGAGTATTTGGATGAAAATCCAATGTTTTAAGGTGTTGCGAATGGGCAGCACCTTTTTCCATTAGATAAAATATTATTTCGCAGGGTAGGATAATACGGAATATAAATAAAAAAAGGCCCTTTTAGAAGGGCTTTTTTCCTACACAATTTGTGCAAGAATGGCTCATCGCCAAATGTTGTCAAATATGAGAAACGGGGGACATTCATATTGTGTTCTAAAAGCATGCATTCTATACTTAAAATAACAAATTATTTTTGGAGTGAATACAAATGAGCCAATTTTCTTTTACAAAAATGCATGGTCTTGGCAATAGTTATATATATGTAAATATGTTTGAGGAACAAATTCTTGAAGAAGATTTAGCTCTTGTGGCGGAAAAAGTTTCAAATATTAATACTGGTATTGGGGCAGATGGAATGATTTTAATTTGTCCTTCTGACGTAGCCCCGGTGAAAATGCGCATGTTTAATAACGATGGTTCAGAAGGGAAGAGCTGCGGCAACGGTTTACGCTGCGTAGCGAAATATGCGTATGAGCATAAACTAGTAGAAGAAACAGTTTTCACAATTGAAACGTTAGCCGGAATTGTAACGGCTGAAGTAACGGTAGAAGATGGTGTAGTTACATTAGCAAAAATCGATATGGGAGCACCACGTTTAACACGTGCAGAAATCCCGATGCTTGGTGAAGGTGAAACACCGTTTATTCGTGAAAACTTCTTATACAATAATCATCGTTATGCATTTACAGCTGTTTCAATGGGGAATCCGCATGCGGTTATTTTTGTTGATGATGTAGAAAAAGCGCCACTTACAACACTTGGACCAGTCCTTGAGACACATGAAATGTTCCCAGAGCGAGTAAATGTTGAATTTATCGAAATTTTGAATGATGACGAGATGAACTTCCGTGTTTGGGAACGTGGATCTGGTGTAACACAAGCTTGCGGGACAGGAGCATGTGCTGCAGTTGTAGCTGCTATTTTAAATGGAAAGCTGGAACATGGTAAAGAGATTACAGTTCATTTAGCTGGCGGCGATTTAATGATTGCATGGACAGAAGAAGGAAATGTGTTAATGAAAGGACCTGCGGAAGTAATTTGCCGCGGAGTGTATGAGTACAAGATAGAAGCGTAAAGATGTATAATAGAATGAGAACAGAAAGGATGGTGTATTTCATGATTGAAGTAACAGAACAAGCAGCTTTTCAAATTAAAGATATGTTAAAAGATGCTGAAGATGGAGAGAAGTACGTGCGCCTTGCTGTACACGGCGGCGGATGTAGTGGTCTTTCTTACGGCTTAGGATTTGAAGTAGAACCAAAAGAAGACGACACAGTTCTTGAATTTTTTGGTGTTGAATTTGTTATCGATAAAGAAAGTGCTCCAATTGTTAAAGGAGTAAAAGTTGATTATAAACAATCGATGCTTGGCGGCGGATTCACAATTGATAATCCAAACGCAATCGCATCATGCGGATGTGGATCATCTTTCCGTACAGCATCGAATGCTGGTAAGCCGGAAGAGTGCTAAGTTTTTGGCAGAAATAGAGAAAGACCTTTTTAGCGATGGAATACAATCGTTAAGGAGGTCTTTTCTTTTGCCGTGAAAAATCAAAAAGCCACCTTCTAAATTTAGAAATCAGCCTCAAGATATGTTGTGCAACGAGTTTTAAAGTCTTAATCTAATTTATCTTTGCATAGATGCAGGTATCAGTTAGTTGTTTGCCGTCAGCTGAAACATCTTCATTGCGTAATATCCCTTCAAGCTCAAAGCCTAGTTTTTCAGGAATCGCACGACTTTTCGTGTTATTAGATTCACATCGGATTTCAATTCTTCTAAATTTGAATAACTGAAATCCAAGGTTTGTTAACGCGCTTACTGTTTCTGTCATATATCCACTGCCACTAAATTGCGTGTTAATCCAGTATCCAATTTCACATTTAGAAATCTTCCAATTAATTGCGTGAAGGCTAGCAGTTCCAATAAAATCATTCGTCTCCTTATGGTAGATAAGATAGCGAAAGCTTTCTCTTTTCAAAAAATCTATATGCGCATTTCTCAAGAGAATTTCCGTTTCTTCAACAGTAGGAATTGACTGGAATAAAAACAACCACTGCTTTAATTCACTAATTGAATCTTTAATAGCTTCGTGTACTACATTTCCTTCACCTGCTTGCAGTGGTGCTCGAAGAATGAGTCTGTCTGTTTCTATTTGTAACGGAACATCTAATAAAATAGGATTCATATTATTTCTCCTCTCGAAAATTTAAAATTAGGAAATAATGAAATTTATGTAATAGAAAAACTTTCAGCTAAAAGTTAGAAAATAATAAATATATATTCAATTCATCGTTTACAAATCCCTTTTCACATATTGAAAACGAAATCGCTAGTTGGTTGAGTAAGGAATTATTATTTTTTACCTATTTTCTTACGATTTTTGTCTTTTGCATAATTAGAAGTTGGCTGATGTGTATGAAGAAGTTTAATGAAGTAGTAGCAACTGATCCGAAGGTAGAATCTGTCCTCGTTCCAATTGGTGT
Organism: Bacillus cereus group sp. N24; assembly: GCF_016483345.1. Taxonomy (NCBI): domain Bacteria; kingdom Bacillati; phylum Bacillota; class Bacilli; order Caryophanales; family Bacillaceae; genus Bacillus; species Bacillus cereus group sp. N24. The sequence continues at coordinate 33,713 of NZ_JAEHCA010000019.1, read as the reverse complement.
TGGAATGACTATTTCTAAAGTGAAGAAATAATTATTATCTTACAAAAGTGTAATGTTCATGTCATGTTTTTGAATTTCTTCTTTAAAGCCTGAGCTTTAAGATAAGAATATAAGAAAAAACATTTGAGGTGAAGGAAAATGAAAAGATACATTGCACTGTTTAGTATTTTAGTTGTATTTGCAAGTTTATTAGTTGGTTGTGATTTAAACCGTATGGGTAAAGATGAGTATTACGTTCAAGTTACGACTGATGGAATTGAGAAGAAGGAAAAAGCTGATAACGGTGAGATACACAAATCATTCGAGTATAAGCTACCTGCATTTGATAAAGAAGGTAAAGAAAAAGAATTGGAATTCACAGCTCCAAAAAATCTTCGCAAAGAAGCATTCTTACGCGTATACAATTCAGATAAAAAAGGTGTAACAGCTTGGGAAGAAGTGAAAAAAGACGAGCTTCCAGCGAAAGTTAAAGAAAAATTAGGTGCAAAATAAGAAAGAAAAAAGGAATTGACGAACAGGCTCAATTCCTTTTTATATTCTCAAAATCCTCTTCTGAAATGACTGTAAATCCATGTCTTTTGAATAAAGCAGTTGTTACCCCGTAACCAGTTTGTTTATTCCCGTTAAATTCTCCAGTGTAAATTGTAGAACTACCACAAGATGGACTACGTTCTTTTAAAATAATATATTCTGGGTGTAAGTCTTTAAGTTGTTCTAATGCTTTATAAGCACCATTTACGAAAGCTTCTGTGACATCTTCTCCATCTTTTGTCATCACTTTCGCTTTTCCGTCCAAAACGTCATCGCCATTCCCACCAATAATTTCAGCGGAAGGACGAGGCGTCGGTAGTCCTCCTAATACTTCAGGACAAATGAGGACTGTATCTTCTTTTTGCAGAAGTTCCTCTATTTTTGAAATGAGATTGTCATTCCCATCATAACGACAAGCGATACCACCTAAACAAGCGCTAATTACAATCATATTTTCATCTCCAATAAAGAAATATTAACTATCACGCCAATTTCTCTTCCTGCTTCTTACTTATAAATGAGGTGATAAGAATGGGAAGCTTATATAATTTAATGAAACCATATAGTGAATTTCAAAGTAAAGAGGAGTTTAATATATATCAAAAACAAGTTTTGAAATATTATCGATTTCAATTAAATAAAACGGATGCTACCATTATTCATTTTTTAGGAAAGTATGCGGTGAATGAGAAACAGAAAACAGTAGGAGTTGCTTGTCCGTTAATGGAGACGATTGCGACGAATGTTGGAAAGAGTATTCGTACAGTACGCCGCTCCATTGCAAAGTTAGAGGAACTAGGAATTATAAAGCGTGTTGCGACAAAAGAAAGACATAAGCGCGGCGGGTATAGTGCGAACTTATATATTTTTCTTATATCTGCAATTGACCGCATGGATGACCGTATGAAAATGTCCGCATGTGAAAGTGAGGATTATGCAGCTGGCTGTAGTAAAAATGAGCAAAAATATGAGGGGGAAACAATTCTTTTTAAAAACATTCCACAAATAAAAGAGAAAAGAAAAATAACGTATGAGCTTGATGAAACGTATTGCCGTCACGATATACCGAAGTCTTTTATATACGCACTGGTGCCGATGACAAGTAATCCGAAGAAGATTAATATATTTTGGAGTAAGGTGGAACTTGCGTATAAAAAGAGTGGCTTACTAGAGCAAGGTGTTTTATTAGAGCAAATATTAGCTGATGAAGAAGTGAACGGAAATTTCATTTGGCGCGTGAAAAGTGTTGTGAGGGCACATAAATATGGGGAAATTCGTAAAGATATTGGGGCACTTTTTTACAGTACAGTGCGAGATTTATTTTTTGAGGTTGGATTAGAGTGGGGAGCAGCATTAAGGAGGAGAAAGGGACTACATCTATTTGATCCGTTTAAAAAAGAGCCATGCTTATAATACATGACTCTTGCTTGTTAATCGAATTTCCTTACAACTGGAACACGAATCGCTACAAATAGTACGAAGACGATAACGGCGATTGCACCGCTTTTCATAACGGTTACGATTGGAATTCCTATTGCAAGTGCAATGGATGTGAATGCATAAGAGAGCGGGATAAAGCCCATTGATGATAGCATAAGTAAACTCATTACACGCCCCATCATCTCTTCTTTTACAGTTGCTTGAATCATTGCCATAAGTGGAACGATCGCCATTGCGATTGTAATACCGTAAAACATGCCAGCTAATAATGCCTGCCAAAGTACCGTACTAAAGTTAATGGATAAGAAGAATATACCAGACAGTAGCATCATGATAATGCAAAATAGGCCGCGTCTACGATTAATATTCTTTAAACCGACAATGACAGCGCCTATCGCCATTCCACCACCAACAGCAGCTTCTAAGTAACTGAACTGAAGTGAATCACCGTGCAGGACATTTTTAACGAAGAGCGGGAAACCGACTTGCATCGGACCGATTAAAAATAAGTTTAGAAAGGCGCTACAAATAAGGAAAGTTGAAAGGAATGGTGATTCCTTTACATATAAGATTCCTTCTTTAATAGAAGTAAACATGCCTTTGTCGGTATCTTTTTGCTCTGACATCGTAAATTGTATTTTTTGAACGAGTATGGCCGCAACGATCAGTAGTAAAATCGTAATCGAAAAGATTGTTTCATAGTTCGTAAATTTGATGAGAATTCCACCAAGTACAGGGCCCAAGATGACCGACGCTTGATTCGTCATTTGTGTAAGTGAATTTGCCTGCGTTAAGCGGCTTTTTTCTACAAGTTCGGGCAGAATAGATCCATCTGCGGACCAGAAAAAAGCATCAGCAAGTCCAAAGAATAAAGCGAATAAAGCAAATGTATATAGTGTTACATCACCGACGATGAACCATGTGAGAATGGTTGCGACAAGAATCGCTCGAATAATATTGGAGTAAAACATAATATTTTTTTTCGGGAATTTATCAGCTACAGCGCCGCCGATAATCATAAAAATAAGCCTTGGAACACTAAGAGCTACGAAAACAACACCGAGTGAAGCCTCAAGGTTTAATGTTTTTGCTATGTACCACGTTTGTGAAAAAGTAAAAAAGGCTAAAGCAAAGCTTGAAAAAAGAGTAGCTGCCCAAAGAAAAAGGAAATTCGTATTTTTTAATAACGGTTTTCCGCTTCCTTCTAGAGCAGTTTTATTTTGTTGTAGTTCCTCCATATTGCTTCCTTTCTATGTGACAAATTTAAACTAAAAAACCTATTAACAATCGTTTTACCCTGCGTTAACGGGCAGTAAAAATCCCACCTCAAAATTCGGTTCGAGCAAAGAAGTTAGGTGGGAGACCAACTGCCCGTAAACGTCCGATTGGTGAAGGCTAATACTCAGTGGGGGATGAACAAAACCCCCACTGAGTATAGTTTCACTTTATACAGTTTCTAATATTTCTATACTGCACTTTCTCATTGTAGACAATAATAATGAATTTGCCCAGTAGCTATTTAACGACAAAAAAAGAAGATACCAAAGAGTATCTTCTTTAAGCTAATGCGATATAAATATCTACTTGCACATTATTTGGGTCTACCGCTTTTTCATCATACAGTTCGAAATCTGTTGTAAAAGCACGTTTGTTTTCTTGCGACCATTGCCAAATGTATTCCCAAGCTTCGCACACGACTTCAGAAACTGGGCCTTTTTTCGATGTAAATACCGCATATGTAGCGGCAGGTATTGTTAAAGTTGTCATATTTTCTGGAACGTCTTTTAATGAAGAAACGGGCATACCGATTGTAAATTTATATGTGCCAGTTTCATCTGATTCGTAGTTTGAATAGAAAGCGAACGTTTCCTTTGTTTGTTGATTTGGGATGTGATGCATCATTTGTTCTTGGAAGTATTTGTTCCAAAGCCCTGGGATTTTTCCTTCAGTAGACGCCTCTTTTTCATTTGTCGTTGTAAGAGAAACACCGATTGCTTGGAAAGCTTCTTTTTTTACGATAATGGGTTCGTTAATCATGAAAATTCCTCCTTTTAAATAAGAACGTTTGTTCTGTTTTAGTGTAACATGTTTTTGGGGAGAAGTAGAGCTTTTTAGAAAGTGTTACTTTTTTGAGGAGATATAAAAGAAACCCTTTCATATGTGAAAAGGGTTCTTCGTAGTTCTATATTAAAACATACTGGAGCTATGCATTGGTTGAAGTTTTGCGTTTGGATCGAAGTAAGCTTTTGCATTGTTTACTGCTGTTGGTGCTTCACCAAAGCCGCAAGCAATGAGTTTTACTTTTCCTTCGTATGTACAAATGTCACCAGCAGCGTAGATGCCAGGAATATTTGTTTCCATTTTCGAGTTCACGAGAATGCTGTTTTTTTGTATATCTAAGCCCCAGTTTTTAATTGGGCCAAGAGAAGAAACGAAGCCGTAATTTACAATTACGTCATCAACATCGATGATAAGTTTTTCTTCTGTTTTTACGTGTTGAAGAACGACTTGTTCAATTTTATCATCACCAATAAGTTCAACTGGAACGTACGGTGTGCTTACTTCTGCACGAGAATTCATTAAGCTTTCGACGCTATGCTCATGTGCACGGAATTTATCACGGCGATGAACGATTGTAACTTTGTCAGCAATCGGTTCTAACATCATTGTCCAGTCTACCGCTGAGTCTCCGCCGCCAAATACAACAACACGCTTGCCAGCAAATTTATTCATATCATCAACGAAATAATGTAAGTTTTTCTTTTCGTATTTTGCGGTCCCCTCTAATTCTAAGCGGCGTGGCTGGAAAGCACCATTACCAGCAGTAATAATGACTGATTTAGAATAGTGAGTTTGTTTATTCGTAACAAGTTTAAATATACCGTCAGCTTGTTTCTCAAGCGTATCAACAGCTTCTTCTAAGCAAACTGTTGGATCAAATTTCTTCATTTGCTCTTTTAAGTTATCAACTAACTCTTGTGCACGCACTTTTGGGAATCCAGCTACATCATAAATGTATTTTTCAGGGTAGAGTGCGGATAATTGTCCTCCAAGTTGAGGTAAGCTTTCAATGATTTTTACACTTGCTTGTCTCATACCGCCATAAAATGCTGTGAAAAGTCCAGTTGGACCACCACCAATAATTGTTATGTCGTAAACTTTTTGATTTTCTGCCACTTTCATTCCCCCTATAGATGGAATTTTGATATTGATTTCATATATTGTTCATATGTACATGAAAATCCTGCAAATGATGATACTTTCAAATAAATGATAGCATATTTCAGTTCATAATACTTCTGAAAACGACTGAATTATAAGTAAGTTTCCGCATAGATGTTTTTTACATTGTATAAAATATACAGAAAGGAAAATACATGAAAAAAAGGCTGAAAAACCCTTGTAAACGCTATGTTATTTTAAAATATTGATAATTCGCTAGGTGCTTGAATTATGGAATAAAACCGACTAATATAGGGAAGTATTATGTTAAATTTCTATGACAAAATTCGTACGATTTTTTGACTGCGTTTTGTTACGATATAGAATGTGATAAATTCCACATTCTTGACAAATAGAGTTTTTAGTACTTGGTATTATTTTTCATTACTATTATATAAAGAAAAGGGTTGTGATTTGGTGAAGACTCCAAAAATCGTAGTTTTAGGTGCAGGTTATGGCGGGATGATTACGACTGTTCGTCTGCAAAAAGCATTATCTGTAAATGAAGCTGAAATTACGTTAGTAAACAACAACAGCTATCACTACCAAGCGACTTGGTTACATGAGAGTGCAGCTGGTACATTACAAGATGAAAAAATCTGTCTAGATATTCAAGACGTTATCGATACAAATAAAGTGAACTTTGTACAAGATACAGTAGTAGAAATTAAAGCTGCTGAAAAACGCATTATCTTAAAAGACGGCGAGTTAGAGTATGACTACTTAGTAATTGGTCTTGGTTTCGAATCAGAAACATTCGGAATTACAGGATTAAAAGAGCATGCATTCTCAATCGCTAACATTAATGCAACTCGTGAAATTCGTGAGCATATGGAAGCTAGTTTCGCTAAATATGCAACTGAACAACGCGATGAGTTAGTAACAATCGTTGTTGGTGGTGCTGGATTTACTGGTATCGAGTACGTAGGTGAGCTTGCAAACCGTGTTCCTGAACTTTGCAAAGAGTACAATGTACCACGTGAAAAAGCACGTATCATCTGTGTAGAAGCTGCTCCAACAGCACTTCCAGGTTTCGATCCAGCGTTAGTAGAATACGCTGTAAAACAACTTGAGAAAAAAGGTGTAGAATTCCGCATCGGTACAGCAATTAAAGAAGCAACTGAAGAAGGTATTATCGTTGCGAATGGCGATGACACTGAATTAATTAAGTCTGAAACAGTAGTTTGGGCTGCAGGTGTTCGTGGTAACGGTATTGTGGAAGAGTCTGGCTTTGAAGCAATGCGCGGACGTGTAAAAGTCGATGAGTACATGCACGCTCCAGGATACGAAGATGTATTCATGGTTGGTGATGCAGCGTTAATCATTAACGAAGAAATTAACCGTCCATATCCACCAACAGCACAAATTGCAATTCAACAAGGTTACAACATTGCACATAACTTAACTGTGTTAGTTCGTGGTAAGGGCGAAATGAAAAAATTCGCATTCGACAATAAAGGATCTGTATGTTCTTTAGGTCATGACGATGCAATGGGCGTTGTTATGGGTAAAAAGTTAACAGGTTGGAAAGCTTCCTTCATGAAGAAAGTAATTGATAACCGTTACCTATTCTTATTAGGTGGACCTTTATTAGTTCTTAAAAAAGGTAAATTAAAGTTCTTTTAATATATAATAGAAAAAGCAGAAACGGCTAAGAGCTGTTTCTGCTTTTTTCATATTAAAAATATAGTATAATATATAAAAAAGAAAGAATATTCTGTCCGTTCCGGTGGAGGAGGTTATTACATCATGGAGAAACGAGGGAAAGTGTGGTTAGCTGTTAGTGGTTTAGTAGCTACAAAAGATGGCAGGTGGCTATTTGTTAAGAAAAAATACAGTGGATTAAAGGGGAAATGGTCTTTACCGGCTGGTTTTGTAAACGAAGGTGAGACGGTTGATGAAGCTGTGAAACGTGAAGTATTAGAAGAGACAGGAATTGTCGCTCATGTGAAGGGGATTATAGGTATTCGGTCGGGCGTTATCCGTAATGAAATTAGTGATAATATGATTATTTTCCTTTTGAAGCCTGAAGGGGAAAATATTATTGTACAGGAGAAGGAATTGTCTGAAGTAGCATTTTTACATCCAGATACGATTGCTGACGATCCCAATACGTCTGTACTTATTAAATATTTGCTAGAAAGAAGATCAGAACTACATCTTGAAATGGACAAAACATTAAATCCAGGAGAGCAATTTGGTTATACAGCCTATCACGTATTTACGGCGCATGCGAAGGAGAGGGAGAAAGAGTGAGTATACCGGTACTACTTATTTCAATGATGTTATTCTTTATTTTGTTTTTTGGAATTGGATTTTTACTCAACATGATTTTGCGAGCTACATGGGTAATGGTTATTGTATATCCGATTGTTTGTATGCTTATTATTAATAAGGCGAGTGTGTGGGATTATTTTTCAAAGCCGAAAGAAACATTTTCTTCATTTGGGACAAGTGTATCGCATTTAGGACAAGCCGATATGTTTATTTTATCTACTGGATTAGTAGGTGCTGCTTTGGCAGGAATCGTAATTAAGAAGCTTCGAAAGAGTGGGTATCAAATGTTTTAATCTCCAATCAATTTGGAGATTATTTTTTTGCATATTCCTTCATCGTATAGGGAATGATTAACGATGAAGGAGTGTGGAATATAAAAATGTTAAAACGATATTGTATTCGCATTATGATGACTTGTTTACTTGTATCCGCATTATGCGTAACATGGAAGGCTTTCACAGGAGTTTCTTTATTAGAGATTGTAAAGAAATATGAGGGAACGAGTGCAAAAGAAGTACATGCAGCAGAAGTTAAGAGAAATGTTGCTCCGAGTAAAGAAGTGATAAATGCTTTAGAGCAGGCAAATGACTGGTCTAAATATCGTTCAATTGAAATGACTGCAACTGGTTATACGTCAGGAGTGGAGTCAACTGGTAAGAGTCCAGGACATCCAGAGTATGGTATTACATATTCAGGTGTTAAAGCGAAAAGGGATTTATATTCTACAATCGCTGCGGATTTACGTGTATTCCCGATTGGAACGATTTTATTCGTGCCAGATTACGGATATGGGGTTGTCGCTGATAAGGGCGGTGCTATAAAAGGAAACCGTCTCGATTTATATTATGATACGGTGAAAGATGTTTATAGCCAATGGGGTAAGAAAAAAGTAAATGTATATGTAGTTAAGGTAGGAAATGGTAAGTTTACAGAAGAAGAGTTAACGATGTTAAATGAAGACGAAACGATGCAAGTGTTTCGTGGCCAATATTTAAAACAAAGATAGTCTAGTGGTAATTACGCTAGACTTTTTTATTTGATAATAGAAGAAAGATGGATCACCTCGCTATTTGTGGGCAGTAAAACCCCCACCTCAAAATTCAGCGAAAGCAAAGAAATTAGGCGGGGGGCGGGCTGCCCATAAAAGCCCGATTGGTGAAGGCTAATGATCAGTGGGGGATGAAGAAAAACACCACTGATTAAAGGTTCACTTTATATAGGATGTAACAGAAGTTAGAATTGTCGCATTTTATCGAAAATAAAGTTATAATAAAGGCAGAGTAGAGAAATTTAGGGGGTCTGAACATGTTTCAAGTACAAAAAGAATTAGCAGGTCATGAAGCGGTAATTGTCGCCTTATTTGAAGAAGAGAAAACGAGTAGTTTTGTACAAGAACTGGACAAAGCGTTTGAAGGGCAATTACAAGTTTTATTAGAAGAGAAAGAACTTTCTACTAAGAAGAAAGCTATTTCAAAAGTACATAGTTTAGGAAAAACAAATGTAAAACGCTATTATTTCGTCGGTTTAGGAAAGAAAGAATCTTATACGACAGAAACGTTACGTGCCGCTCTTGGTAAGGCGTTTAAAACGTTACAGGCAGCAAAAGTACAAGATGCAGCAATCTTACTTGATTCTTTCGTAACAGAGAAATTAGATGTGATTGATGTAGCTCATATAGCGGCAGAAGTACAAGGTCTTGGTACATATGAATTACAAACGTATAAATCAGATAAAAAGGATCGTGTAGAGTTAGAGAAGTTCACTGCTATTACAGCGGAAGATGCACAGGAAATTGAAGCTGCATTAACAGTTGGCTATGTGCATGGACGCGCAACAAATTCGGCTCGTACACTTGTAAATATGCCACCAAACGTATTAACAGCGACGAAGCTTGCTGAGTATGCTGTTGATTTAGCGGAAAAGTATGATATGGATTATAAAGTTCTTGAGAAAGAAGAAATGGAAGATCTTGGTATGGGTGCGTTGCTTGCAGTAAACCAAGGTAGTACAGAGCCGCCAAAAATGATTGCTCTTATTTATAAAGGAAAAGAAGAGTGGACAGATGTCATTGGATTTGTTGGAAAAGGAATCACATACGATACAGGTGGTTATTCTTTAAAGCCACGTGAAGGCATGGTCGGTATGAAAGGTGATATGGGCGGTGCTGCTGCTGTATTAGGTGCGATGGAAATTATCGGTGAACTTCGCCCAGAGCAAAATGTGATCGCTGTTATTCCATCAACTGATAACGTTGTAAGTGGTACAGCATTTAAGCCAGACGATGTAATTACATCTATGAGCGGAAAAACAATTGAAGTATTAAATACAGATGCAGAAGGTCGCCTTGCGTTAGCGGACGGTATTACGTATGCGAAAAAACTAGGTGCAAACTACCTTATTGATGTTGCGACATTAACAGGCGGTGTAATTGTTGCACTTGGAAATCATACGACAGGCGCAATGACAAACAATGAAGAGTTGTTTGAGCAAGTGCTAGAAGCTTCAATGGAAACGGATGAATCAATTTGGCAATTACCAATTTTTGATCGTGATAAAGAACGCGTTCGAAATAGTAAGTTTGCTGATTTAAATAACTCACCAGGCCGTGAAGGACATGCGGTTATGGCAGGTACATTCCTAGGTGAATTTGCTGAAGATACACCGTGGGTACACTTAGATATCGCTGGAACATCTGAAACATCAGGAGCACATGATTTAGGGCCGGCCGGGGCGACAGGTGCAATGGTACGTACACTTGCAACACTTGTTGAGCGTTTCGGGGAAGAATAATTTTTGAAGAAAAGACTGTCTCAAACATTTGAGGCAGTCTTTTCTTATTGATATGGTACGAGTGTGATCAGTTTTTGTCGGTAAGTCGATACAACTTCATTTACTATTATGCTGTTTAAAAACGTGTGGCATAGTGAAAGACTCGTCTTATAAAGAAATCGTATATAACGTCCCGCTTAAAGCAAAGGAAGTACGTCCTGTTTCTTCAGAGACAACTAAAATAAGTGCATCACTTTTCTCTGATAAGCCAATTGCAGCTCTGTGACGTGTTCCTAGTTCAGGATCAACTTCTGTACTTTTCGTTAACGGAAGAATATTAGCTGCTGAAACAATATGATTATTTTTAACGAGAACGGCTCCGTCATGAAGAGGATTACCTGGATAAAAAATTGATTCGAGTAACGGTGCGGTTAAATGAGCGTTTAATGTTGTCCCAGTTTGAATACAAGATTCAAGCGTCTCGTTTCGTTCCACAACGATAAGAGCACCATGTTTGCGGGCACTTAAATGTTGGACAGCAGTTGTGATAAAATGTGAGCTTTCTGTATAAGGTGATAAATACGCCTGAATATAGTATGTAGCTGCCAATGTTTGTACATTTGCCAACATATGATGAATCTCTTCCATTTTACATAAAATACATTCATCTTCTTTATCAATCGCTTGCCTCATAATAGATAATTCTTTTTCAGCGCTTTCAATCATTTGCTTTGTTTGTATTTTGAGCTCTTCGGACAAGCCCCATTCTTGCATAATCCTCATTCCCTTTGGTGGAGTATTTAACCATAGTGTATACAAATATTCCTAGTAAAATCCTGCTATATTTTATAAAATATTGAGATACAGGTTGTTTTTTTCATATAATAAAGGTATGACAAGCGGGAGGAGATAGAGATATGAATTGGAAACAAGAATTTAGTCGCTGGCTTTCATATGCAGAATTAGACGTAGAATTAAAAGAACAGCTAGAAAACATGAAGCAAGATGAGAAGAAAATTGAGGATAGCTTTTATAAAAATTTAGAGTTCGGTACAGGTGGTATGCGTGGTGAACTTGGTGCTGGTACGAACCGATTAAATGTATATACAGTTCGTAAAGCGACACAAGGATTAGCGAAATTTATTGAAAAATTAGGTGAAGAAGCAAAGAAACGTGGTGTTGTTGTAGCATATGATTCTCGTCATAAATCACCTGAATTTGCAATGGAAGTAGCTGCAACACTTGGTGCACACGGTATTAAAACATATGTATTTGAAAGCTTACGCCCAACGCCGGTGCTTTCTTTCGCAGTTCGTCATTTACATACAGTAAGTGGAATCGTTCTTACGGCAAGCCATAATCCGCCTGAATATAATGGTTATAAAGTATATGGTGACGATGGTGGACAGTTGCCTCCAAAAGAAGCTGATGAGTTAATTAGTTACGTAAATGCAGTAGAAGATGAATTAACAGTTGAAGTAGCTGATGTAGAGCAATTAAAAGCTGACGGTTTATTACATATTATTGGACAAGAAGTAGATGATGCATATGCTGCAGAATTGAACGATGTCATTATTAATAAAGAAATGGTACAAAAGGTAGGGAAAGACTTAAAAATCATCTTTACACCATTACACGGAACATCAAATCTTTCTGTACGCCGTGGTTTAGAGGAAGTTGGATTTACAGATGTAACGGTTGTAAAAGAGCAAGAGTTACCAGATCCAAACTTCTCTACAGTAAAATCACCGAACCCAGAAGAGCATGCAGCGTTTGAATATGCAATTCGTGACGGTGAAAAAATTGGTGCAGATGTGCTAATCGCAACAGACCCTGATGCAGACCGTCTAGGTGTAGCAGTTCGTAATCATGATGGTGAGTTCCAAGTATTAACTGGTAACCAAACAGGTGCATTAATGCTTGATTACTTACTATCTCAAAAGAAAGAAAACGGAACGCTTCCAGAGAACGGTGTTGTATTAAAAACAATCGTAACGTCTGAAATTGGTCGTACAATTGCAAAAGCATACGGTTTAGATACAGTTGATACGTTAACTGGATTTAAATTTATTGGTGAGAAAATTAAACAGTATGAAGAAAGCGGACAATATGAATTCCAATTCGGTTATGAGGAAAGCTATGGTTATTTAATCCGTCCATTCTGCCGTGATAAAGATGCGGTACAGTCTGTTTTATTTGCATGTGAAGTAGCTGCATACTACAAATCACAAGGTAAAACGTTATATGATGGTTTATTAGAAGTATTTGAGAAGTACGGTTTCTTCCGTGAAGATCTTGTGTCATTAACGTTAAAAGGGAAAGATGGAGCGGAACAAATTCAAGAGATGATGGCGACATTCCGTGAAAATCCTCCGAAAGAAGTAGCAGGCTTAACAGTCGTAGCGGTTGAAGACTATAAAGCAAGCATCGTTACATCTTTACAAGATGGACATAAAGAAGAGATTCACTTACCGAAATCAAATGTGTTAAAATATCAATTAGAAGATGGTTCTTGGTTCTGCTTACGTCCATCTGGAACAGAGCCGAAAATCAAGTTTTACTTCGGTGTAAAAGATAATTCTTTACAAAATAGTGAACAAAAGTTACTTACTATTAAAGAAGATATTATGAATCGTTTATAATATAAATTAATTTTAGGTAGTCAGAACAAAAGGGAAGCAAAACTTCCCTTTTGTTCTATGTAAGGAAATAATTGTTATTGATCCTGACAGAAGAGAGGGTATTTTGTTATGAAAAAAGTAAGAAAAGCGATAATCCCAGCAGCTGGATTAGGAACACGTTTTTTACCAGCTACAAAAGCAATGCCAAAAGAAATGTTACCGATAGTAGATAAACCAACTATTCAATATATTGTCGAAGAAGCAATACAATCAGGAATCGAAGATATTATTATCGTTACTGGTAAAACAAAGCGATCTATTGAAGATCATTTTGATAATGCATTTGAATTAGAGCAAAATTTATTAGAAAAGAAAAAGTATGAGTTACTTGAAAAAGTACAGGCTTCTTCAAAAATGGTAGACATTCATTATATCCGTCAAAAAGAACCAAGAGGATTAGGACACGCAGTTTGGTGTGCACGTAAATTCATCGGTGATGAGCCATTTGCTGTTTTATTAGGTGATGATATCGTTCAAGCTGAAAAACCATGTTTACGTCAGTTAATGGACGAATATGATAAAACACTTTCTTCTGTTATTGGTGTACAAACGGTTCCAGAAGATGAAACACATCGCTATGGAATTATCGACCCATTAGAGCAGGAAGGACGTCGTTACCAAGTTCGTAATTTCGTTGAGAAACCAGCAGCAGGTACAGCACCATCAAACTTAGCAATTATGGGACGTTACGTCTTAACGCCTGAAATTTTCATGTTCTTAGAACAGCAAAATGTCGGTGCTGGCGGTGAAATCCAGTTAACAGATGCAATTCAAAACTTAAATGAAATTCAACGAGTATTTGCTTACGACTTCGAAGGAAAACGCTACGATGTTGGTGAAAAGTTAGGATTCGTTCAAACGACAATTGAAATGGCCCTGCAACACCCAGAATTACGTGGTGACATGGTTACAATGATGAAGAGAATTTTAGACGAACAAACGAATCAAGAGTCTTAATATAAAAAAAGAGTTATTTCAGTGTACTGAAATAACTCTTTTTTATTAAGAAATCGTCGAATGAGAACGTTGATAAGCAGAACGGCGTACAGCATAGTATATGCGAGGTGCGATAATAGCACCGATAATTGTAAATGCAATATCTTTTACTGCAAACCACATCATAATCATCCAGGCAGCTTTATAACTCATATTACCGCCCATGAAGAGATTGACCGCCCCGTACATGTAAGTAGTACCGATAATATAAGTTAAAATGATTCCTGTGAAAGAAGCGATAGCAAATATACTGAATGTTGGTCTTTCTTTTTGTTCTACTATTTTTCCTGATACGTAAGCAACGATAATAAATGCGATAATAAAACCACCAGTAGGATCTAAAAGTGCTCCGAATCCGGCTTTGAAGTTAGCGAAGATTGGTGCGCCGGCTACGCCAACTAGCATATACACAGTCATTGATAATGCACCAAGTCTACTTCCAAGAAGAAGGCCTGCTAAAATTGCGAAAAATGGTTGCATAGATAACGGAACGCCCGCTATTTGCAGGAATGGCGCCCAAGATACAATATTTGCACCAATGGCCATAAGAGCAACAAACATGGCAGCTAATGCTAAATCTAAAACATGAAATATTCTCATAATGTTAACCTCCTGTTGTTTTTAGGTTAACATTATCGTAGCGAAAATATTTACTTGTTGTCAATCAAATTATTTTGATAAGAAGGCTTCAAATAGTCTCTTAGCAACGTATACGGAATACGAAATTGTGGAATGCCGCTTGAATAAGGAGCGATCTCATATAAAGGGAAATAAATAACGAGATTGTTTGGTTCTAAAAAGAAGTGAAACTTTTTAGCACTCATTACTTTTTCCGTTGCATCAGGAAAATAAATACTTTCATTTTGTTTAATTTGCCTTACAATTTCTGCACGGATTACTTCTTTATATTTATCTTCTTGTTGAAATAAATCGTCTAAGCGTAGTAATTTTTTTTCATTTAAATCAAATGTGTTTGCTTTCCACGTATAAAGGCCGTGTGCCCCGCCCGTATATTGATAGTAATTCACATATAGGCTGAGAAAAGGTGGTTTATTTAAGGAGATTTTATAATCAACATTCGCCACGTACGGATGGAAGGGTGTACTAGACCCTTCTGTTTCTTTATAATATTTTTTTGCTTCTTTTTCTAATTTGTTTTTAAATTTGTCAGTAGATTTTTTGTAATAGAAATTGAGCTTATTTTGAAATTTAGAATCGGAAAAATTGTGAAAAGAAGGCCTACTAATTTGATATTCTATATAAGGTTTCTTACCTTTTTGCGTTATAGTCTGAACATCGATTGTCAGGTTAGATGCTTTGGCTGCCATTGCACAATTTGGTACAATAGTCAGCAAGGAGAGCATGAGCAATAGTATACAAAGTTTCTGTTTCATTGTGGTGAAACCTCCTTATATAAGTGTTATAGGTAGTTTGAAAATAAATAGGTAAAATTATACATTTAATTAAAGAGAGAAGGCGAAAACGATATGGCAAAAACTTTAATGGACTCACTTGGAATTGAGTTGTTAGAAATGACAGAAGATAAAGTAGTTGCTACGATGCCTGTTGACGAGCGTACGCATCAGCCGTTTGGATTTTTACATGGTGGTGCTTCTATAGCGTTAGCGGAAACAGTAGCAAGTGTTGGATCATATAATTTAATTGATCAAGAGAAATGTATTTGTTTCGGTCTAGAAATTAATGCAAATCATATTCGCTCAAAGAAAGATGGAATCGTAACAGCAATCGGGACACCGATACATAGAGGACATTCAACGATGGTTTGGGATATTCGTATCATTGATGAAAATGATGATTTAATATGTATTTCAAGATGTACAGTAGCAATTAAAGAAAAACGTGAAAAATAAAAAAGAGGCAGCTCTAATGAGCTGCCTCTTTTTTTATAATTAGAACTGGATTTTCTTTTCTAAGAAACCTTTTAGTTCGCTAATTGGCATACGAACTTGTTCCATTGTGTCACGGTCACGTACTGTAACAGCTTTGTCTTCAACAGAGTCGAAGTCGTATGTGATACAGAATGGTGTACCGATTTCGTCTTGACGACGGTAACGTTTACCGATAGAACCAGTTTCATCAAAGTCTACCATGAAGTCTTTAGCTAGTTCTGCGAATACTTCAGTAGCACCTTCAGATAGCTTTTTAGATAATGGTAAGATTGCTGCTTTGTATGGTGCTAAAGCAGGGTGGAAACGAAGAACTGTACGAGAATCGTTTTCTAATTGCTCTTCTTCATATGCATCACATAAGAACGCTAATGTTACACGGTCTGCGCCTAAAGATGGCTCGATGCAGTATGGTACGTAACGCTCGTTCGTTTGTGGATCGATATAGTTAAAGTCTTCGTTAGAGTGTTCCATGTGACGTTTTAAATCGAAGTCTGTACGAGATGCAACGCCCCATAGTTCGCCCCAACCGAATGGGAATTTGAATTCAATGTCAGTTGTTGCGTTACTGTAGTGAGATAGCTCTTCCTCACCGTGGTCACGAAGACGCATGCTCTCTTCATGCATACCAAGTGAAAGTAACCAGTTTTTACAAGTTTCACGCCAGAATGCGAACCACTCTAAATCTTCACCAGGCTTACAGAAGAATTCAAGTTCCATTTGTTCGAATTCACGTGTACGGAATGTGAAGTTACCAGGCGTGATTTCGTTACGGAAACTCTTACCAATTTGGCCAATACCAAATGGAAGTTTTTTACGCATAGAGCGTTGTACGTTTTTGAAGTTTACGAAAATACCTTGTGCTGTTTCAGGACGAAGGAAGATTTCGTTTGTGCTAGACTCTGTAACACCTTGGAATGTTTTGAACATTAAGTTGAACTGACGAATTTCAGTGAACTCTTCACTACCACAATCAGGACATTTTACTTCATGTTCTTTCATTAAGTCGGCCATTTGGTCGAAAGTAAGACCGTCAACAACCATTTCAATGCCTTTTGCATCTAATGCATCTTCAATTAATTTGTCAGCACGGTGACGCGCTTTACATTTTTTACAGTCGATCATTGGATCGTTGAAGTTACCAACGTGACCAGAAGCGATCCAAGTTTTTGGGTTCATTAAAATAGCTGCATCTAAACCAACGTTGTGTGGAGATTCTTGAATGAATTTTTTCCACCAAGCTTTTTTAACGTTATTTTTTAATTCGATTCCAAGTGGACCGTAATCCCAAGTGTTTGCAAGACCACCGTAAATTTCAGAACCAGGGAAAACAAAACCGCGATGTTTCGCTAAGTTTACAACTTGTTCCATTGAATACATAATAAAATCCTCCTTTTGAAAGTTAACGTATTGGCGATGACGTGCTCTGGTACTTGTGAAATGAGCAGTATATGCTTTGAAAAACATAAAAAAACGCTCATCCCAAGGCATATTTGCCTAGGGACGAGCGTTTGCCCGCGGTTCCACCCTAGTTGATACACAAAAGGTGCATCCACTTTATCATGTAATGCTCGAGACTGCCGTTTCCTTGCGTCTTCAGGCTTTCACTATCCCTGAATCGCTTTTTGTGCAAGTACTTATAAGTCCGTCATCGCTACTTATATTAATAATAATGAACATATTCTAACACGTTCTTTTTTAAATCTCAATAGAGGAACGCGTCTATCTATGATAGAGTCTCGCCTATTTTTTCGTTATTTATTCCGTAATTTTGTTTAATATGCTTAATTGCTTCACGTTTACTGAGCGGGGCAAGCTCGTTATTTTGCACGTATTCCCAAACGATATCAGGCTTTGTTTTTGCATACTCGCGAAGAACCCAGCCGATCGCTTTTTGAATGAAAAATTCTTTTGAAGAATGTAGTTGTCCAATAATCCAGAAAAGAAGTTCTTCATCCATCTTTTGTTTATATTTTAGTTGGAATAAAATAGCGGCACGTTGTAACCATATGTTATCTGATGCAATCCATTTTGGAATATATGCAGAAATTAATTCGGGATGTTGTAAAAAGATAGTACCTAAAAATGTAGGGACGATGCTATCAACAGAATCCCACCAAGATTTCGTAACAATAAGTTCTTCTAAAAATGGGATATGAGTTTCGTTTATATGCTTTTTATATTTTTGCATAATATCAAGTGCGGCAGCTTGATATTCACGTTCTGGTAAGTTCCAAAGTTCACGTACGATAATTTGGAAGTCTTTTTTATCTGGGAGAGTATGTATTTGAATGACGTCTTTTAATAATTGGCGTCTTTCCGGTGTTTGAATACCTAGAAATGGGAAGTGATTTTTCATATAACGAGCCATTGGTTCTGCTTTTTCAGGATTTTGATGAGCTGTAAAATGCTCTTGTAATGCTTGTACAAATGGATGCATAAGTGTTTCTCCTCTCTTATTACCTTTCTTCTCTTATTATACAAAGAGTTTGGTTAAATTTTAAAACATAACTTGCAATGTAATGAAATATGTTGAAAAGAGAGGGGAGAGGATAAGATGGAAGATCAGAGCGTACTAGCAGGTTTCTTTGCTCTTAGTTTTGCGTTTATTCTTGTTATAATAATTTGGGCAATTATTTCGTATTTGTTAACGGCTTTTGCACTTTATACGATGGCAAAAAATGATGGTGCAACTGATGGGGTTCTTGCGTTTATTCCATTTTTGAATAGTAAGACGTGGGGTGACTTGGCGAAGGATAAATTACCAGATTTCTTGAAAGAAGAGGCAGGGTGGAAAGTATTCGGTATATATGTCGCATGTTTTATCTTTAACTTCGTACCAATTATAAGTTTACTAGCAACAGCCGTATCGATTGTGCTGTCCATTTATCTCATCTACGCTATTTTAGACAGATACGGAACGAACTCTATACTATTTACGATTATTCATGTAATCACATTTTCGGTTTTCTTGCCGATTCATTTATTCATTATCCGAAATGAGCCGGTAAGATATAACGAGTAGATATATGCGGGGAGCTGTTTCGAAGTTATTTTGGAACAGCTCTTTGTTGGTTAATTGATATTTCGTTGACCAAGAAAAAAGGGCTGCCACATAGGACAGCCCTTTTTCTACTACATAAGATAGCGTAAATAAATATAAATATGAGAAATGATTAATGAAACAATCATAATTGGGAAGCCGACTTTAAGGAATTCCATGTAGCTAAATTTATGTCCTTCACGACTTGCGATTCCGGCTACGATTACGTTAGCAGAAGCCCCAATTAAAGTTCCGTTTCCACCTAGGCAAGCACCTAATGCTAATGCCCACCATAATACGTCGATTTGTGCGTCAGAAGGTGATAAACCTAGCCCAACTGCCATATCGTTAATAAGTGGAATCATTGTTGCAACGAATGGAATGTTATCGATTGTTGCAGAGGCGATACCAGATACCCATAGAATAAGGATAGATGCATGAGAAATATCTCCGCCTGTTATTCCGACTACCTTTTGAGCTAACATTTTGATAAGACCGATATCGATAAGTCCTCCAACGAGTACGAATAGTCCCGCGAAGAAGAAAATTGTCACCCATTCTACGCTTGCGAATACTTCTTCAATTTCATGTTCTTTCACACCGATTAGCATAAGTACAGTAGCACCAGTCAAGGCGATAATAGCTGCATCAACATGGAAAATGGAATGAGTCATGAAACCTACAATTGTAAGTCCAAGTACTGTTAAAGATTTTTTCATTAATACTGGATCTTTAATGTATTGTTTTTCATCTAAGCTCATTAATTTTTTAACTTGTACAGGATCAGCAATTAATTGTTTACGGTACATGAAGTAAAGTATTGTTGCTGTAACTGCAATAATAATAATTACGATTGGTGCTAGATTCAGTAAGAAAGCATTGAAGTCTAGGTGCTTATTTGCAGAACCAATCATAATATTTGGCGGATCACCAATTAATGTTGCTGTTCCCCCAATGTTTGAAAAAATAATTTCAGAAAGTAAATAAGGAACAGGATTTACTTGCAAGATGCGCGTAATAGATAAAGTAACTGGAACAACAAGAAGTACAGTTGTAACGTTATCTAAAAATGCGGAGCCAAGCGCGGTAAGTAGGGAAAGGGAAATTAAAATTTTAATTGGATTTCCTTGTGCCCCTTTTGCTGCTTTAATGGCAACGTATTGGAAAACACCGGATTTACTCGTAATGTTCACCAAAATCATCATACCGATGAGTAGCGTAATCGTTCCCCATTCAATATGTTTCGTAAAGGCGTTATGTAAATCGACGACCCCCACAATTACCATGAGTGCTGCACCAAGAAGTGCGATGACAGCGCGATTAATTTTTTCAGAAATAATAATGGCATATGTAATTAAAAAGACTGCGATAGCAAAATAATACTGCCAGTTAGCGAGTTCTTGCGTTGTTTCGTGCAAAAATCTCATCTCCTTTCATTCATTTTTCTTAGTGTGTCAAATATTAACTAGATGAAACACACATAACGTCATTATAAAGTAGAAAAACTGCGGATGTAAATGAAAGGAGGGATTTTGTCATATTTTCTGCATAGGTCATTTTTTCTCATTTTTAAAAATATTTGTGGGCATTTGACATATATATAAGATACATCCAATCTGAATATTTAAAATGGAATTAGCATTCGAGCTTGTTCGTGTAGGAGTGTCAAATAGAAAGGAATGACAAAGATGATAAGGAAGGGATCGTATGGATGAACAACGATTTTTATTTTTAGATTTTGAGTTTACGATGCCCCAGCATCGAAAGAAACCAAAAGGATTTTTCCCAGAAATTATTGAGGTAGGACTCGTCTCGGTTGTAGGTTGTAAGGTAGAAGATACGTATTCATCACATGTCAGGCCGAAAACATTTCCTTCTTTAACGGATCGATGCAAGAAATTTTTAGGAATTAAACAAGAAATCGTGGATAAAGGAATTTCATTTCCTGAACTCATTGATAAACTTGCAGAATACGAAAAAAGATGTAAACCGACCATTGTAACGTGGGGAAATATGGATATGAAAGTGCTGAAGCATAATTGTGAAATGTCGGGAGTAGCTTTTCCGTTTTTCGGACAGTGTCGTGATTTATCGCTTGAGTATAAGAAGTTTTTTGGAGAAAGAAATCAAACAGGATTATGGAAAGCGATTGAGGCGTATGGAAAAGTAGGAACGGGTAAGCATCATTGTGCGCTAGATGATGCGATGACGACGTACAATATTTTTAAATTAGTAGAAAAAGATAAAGAGTATTTAGTGAAACCAGCACCTCCAACATTAGGGGAACTCGTGGACTTTTCAAAAGTGTTAAAGAAAGTGAGTACACAGTAACGACCAAATTGCACAGTATGTAATTTGGTCGTTTTGTTTTTTAAAGTTTGTAGTCTTGTTTTAACTGCTCTAATGTTTCTAGACTACGAACCGCAAAAGGTGAATCATCTTCAGAAAATGAATTTATTTGAGTTTCTAATGCTAATTTGAGTGAATCTGTATAATCTAGAATCTCTCCTTCATATTTCTTCACCATTTGTTCGGGAATGTTTGTCTGTTCACGGAAAGCTAAAGCGCGTCTTTCATGGAAAAATGGTACGTCAGCTTGTTTTACGTTATGTAAGTCACCTTGCACCGGATGTTTTAAAACAGCTAATACTTTTACGACGTAACTGCCAGGGCGGCTATTTGTAACTTCGCCGATGTATTTGCCCGTTTTATAAATACCAGTAACGATTTCACCAATTTCAAATGTTTCTCTCATATTTTTCACCTCAAGTTTATAGTAAGGAAAGTAGGAGAAGGAGTCAAAGAAATCATTCGCTTTCGGAACGCCCCCTTGAGAATATGAATTGGTTCAACTATAATTTAAAATAATATAACAGAAAATTCTGATGGTTTTTGAATCCTACAATAAGGAGTGTTTCATATGATGCCTTTATATTTTCCGGAAGATAAAACAGAATATATTATTCCAGGGATTGTTTGCGTTCTATTTATCATTGGTGCCGTTGCTACGTGGCGTATGTTCATTCGTGTGTCCAAACGAGAAGCAGAGCGATTACAGAAAGTAGAAGAAAAGCTTTTAGCTGAAAAGAAACGGTAATTCATTTTTGTATGTTTCCCTCTATGCTCGGACAATCTAAGGGCAGAATGTATTTTGGAGGGAATAGAATGAAAAGACGGCTTTTTTTCAGTTGTTGTTTATTATTTCTGATGGCAGGTTGTGACCAAGGAAAGCCGAAAGAAATTGAAGTGAAATTACATAATGCTTCAGGAGATGAAGTAGGGACTGCGAAAGTAGTTCAGCAAACAAGTGGAGTGAAAATTACGATTAAAGGGGAAGGTTTCGCACCTGGTCCGCACGGCATACATGTACATGAAATTGGAGAGTGTAAAGCGCCTCGTTTTGAATCGTCTGGTAATCATTTTAATCCAGATAATAAAAAGCATGGCTTACTCAATCCGAAGGGTGCGGAAAATGGTGATTTACCGAATGTAATTGCAGATGGTTCTGGAAAGATTAAAGCGGATATCGATGCACCGCACATAACGCTTGAAGAAGGGAAAACGACGATTCATAGAAAAGATGGAGCGTCTATTATTATTACTGAAAACCCTGATGATGGCATGACACAACCAACGGGTAAATCTGGTGATCGAATTGCTTGCGGTGTGATTGTAAAAAAAGCGTCGGATATGAAGAAAAAGTAAAAGCTACCGTGGATGGTAGCTTTCTTTGTGAAACGTAATCGGAAATATATCAGCAATTATGGGAATATATCGACCGCAACTCAACATATATCAGCGATTTTTAAAATATATCAATTTACCGACAACAATTGAGAAAGGAGCCTGCCCCAAATTGATTCGTGGGCAGGCTCCTTTCTTATTATGAAAACGTATGGCGCAGTCTGTTTAAAATTTCTTCTAAAACAGATCGTGGGCAGCCAATGTTAATTCGAATATGTTCTTCGCCGCCTAATCCGTACTTTTCACCAGGTTCGACGATAAGTTTTCCTTTTTCCTCAAGTAACGTGGTGCGCTCGTTTTGAGAAAGTTTTAGGTGAGAACAATCAATCCATAATAAAAAGCTACCTTCGGGCTTCGTTACGGAAAGAGTAGGTATGTGATTTTTGATATATTCACAAGCGAATTGAGCGTTATCTTCTATATATAGTCGGATTTCATTTAGCCAATCATTACATTCTGTATAGGCGCTTTGCATCGCTGTATAAGCAAATATATTTAGCCCATGGAACCCTTGTCTATATTGAATAGACGTAAAGGTATTACGTAGTTTTTCATTTGGAATAATAATGATAGATGCTTGTAATCCAGCTATATTAAATGTTTTACTTGGAGCCATACAAGTAATGGTACGTGCTGCTAATTCTTCAGATAAAGAGGCGAATGGTGTATGAGTACGATCTCCGTAAATAATATCGGCATGAATTTCGTCTGAGACAACAATTACATTATATTTTGTACATAACGCTCCGAGCTTCATTAGCTCGTCTTTCGTCCAAACGCGTCCAATAGGATTGTGAGGACTACAAAGAAGCATTAGTTTAATCCCTTGTTGAAATTGTTTTTCTAAATGATCGAAGTCTATCATATATGCGCCATTTTGTTTATATAATGGGCTCACGCATAATTGTCTGTTGTTTGTTGTAACCATTTCGAAAAATGGAGGATAAATAGGTGGTTGTACAAGAACGGGTTCGTTTTCTTTTGTGAAAGCTTGTATGCTCGTACTAAGAGCTGGAACGATCCCCGCACTAAATACGATCCATTCTTTTTGAATATCCCAGTTGTACTGTTTTTTTGTCCAGTTACAAATAATGTCTCCAATATGTTCAGGTGGAAGTGTATAGCCAAAAATAGGGTGTTCGATACGTTTTTGTAATGCAGTTTGAATTGGTTTTGGTACTTCAAAATCCATATCGGCAATCCAGGCATGAATGAGTTCTTCGTTTTTATAAGTATCCCATTTTGTACTATGTGTTCCGCGCCGATTTACCGTTTTATGAAATAGCTGCATATGTTTGCCCCTTTCTTCTGTGAAACTGCTAAGTTATGAAAGTTCTCTCTCTTCTTATAGAATAGCTGATGTGATAGGATAAAGAAAAGTATTAAAAAGTGAAAAGGCGGGAAGTAGATGGGTACATATGAAAAGATGATAGAGGTTGTGAAGAATTGGGATCCGTTTCGAATGGGACCGGAGTTTTATGAAACAGAAGCGAGCGATGTAGTGAACGTCGTAACTGTGTTTGACGATTCGAAATATATTGCAAAGAAGATTCAACATATATACTTTATGTCTTTTGAGGAAGTACCTGCGCTTGAAAAATGTGAGAAATTAGCTGAAGAGTTACTTGTATTAAAAGAAGGCGGAAGTTGCTCATTATAGACTGTCGGAATTTCCGACAGTCTTTTTTATATTATCCCGCTATTTGCAGGGCAGTAAGACCCCCACCTAAAAAGACGGTTGAGGCAAAGAAGTGAGGTGGGAGACCCACTGCTCGTAAAAGCCCGATTGGTGCGGGCTAATAATCAGCGGGGTGAAACATTCCGCTGATTAAAGTTTCACTTTATTGCGCGGAAAAAGCGATAATTTCTTCATAAACATGTTCAGGCTTTTCCTCAGGTAGTAAATGCCCTGTATTTTCGTAAGAGATAAATGTTGAATTCGGTAAATCTTTATGGAGACGGTGTCCTACATGTACAGGGACGACGCGATCTTTTTCACCCCAAATGAGTAGTATAGGCGTTTCAATTTTTTGTAATTCAGTTGAAGATAAGTCACCTTCACGGTCTCGTATCATGCGAGTTAGGGCGGGGAATATACGGTTGTCATAAAAAGGAGCGGAGTAGCCTTCCTTCATTTCATCATCAATTAATGAGTGATCATGAACGACATTCATTAAGTTATGAACAATTCCGCGCCTTATAATCCAGTTCTTTACGTATAAATGAAAGAACGGTAAATAAGAAGAATACAGTAAAGGTAAGGTTGCGCGTGCTAAATAGCTAGAGCTACATAGTAAAATCGTCTTTGAGATTAGTTCAGGACGTATACGGTTTACATAGAGAGAAATTTGCCCGCCCATAGAATGCCCAATTAACACAATATTTGAGAGAGATAAATGTTCGATTAAATCGATAATAATGGTTGCTAAATTGTGATAAGAATACTTAAAGAGATGAGACTTATCACTTTTTCCGAATGGAGGCAAATCAAGAGCCAGTACTGTTCCTGCTTTCGATAGTAAAGGAATGAGACGGCGGTAACTGAATGAGGAAGATAAAAAGCCGTGAACGAGTACGAAAGTAGGACGTTTTGTTTTATTTTTATGTTCATACAATTCGTAATGAATAGTAGTGCCGCGAGTGGAAAAAGTGAAATAAGGACAAGTATATTCATGATTCATTTTTTGTCACTCCATTGATTTTTGTTCATATCATCTCCAAGGTAGAAAAAAATATGTTAACAAAAAAAGGCAAGATGACATTGTCATCTTGCCTTTCACTTATTCATCATTACCCGCGAACAATATTAGGCGGTGTTTTTCCTTGTAACCCTGCAACTAAATTTTCAGCGGCTGTCATGGCCATTTGCTGCCGAGTTTTTAATGTCGCAGATCCGATGTGCGGTAAAGTCACAACCTTTTGTAATGATAAGAGCGGATTATCTTTTTGAATCGGCTCTTGTGTAAAAGTATCAATGCCTGCTGCAAAGATTTTCTTTTCTGTTAAGGCATGGATTAAAGCTTCTTCATCTACTGTTTTCCCGCGAGAAGCATTAATGAAGATTGCTGTTTCTTTCATTAATGAAAATTCCTTTTCTCCGATAAGATGATACGTTTCATCTGTTAATGGAGTAAGAAGAACAATAAAGTCAGACTGTTTTAGTAGCGTCTGTAAATCACAATATGTAGCATCGAATTTTTGCTCTGCTTCTTCTTTACGGCGACGGTTATAATAAAGAACATCCATATCAAATCCGAATTTTGCTCGTTTTGCAACGGCCTCACCAATTCGTCCCATTCCGATAATACCGATTGTACTATGGTGCACATCTAGTCCGAAATGTTCTTTTCCGATTTCAGCGTTCCACTCACCATTTTTCACATAGGAATCGAGTTCGCAAACACGACGACCAGCAGATAACATAAGAGCGAAAACGAGGTCAGCTACTGTATCATCCAATACGTATGGTGTATTCGTTCCGATGACATTTCGCTTTTCCATCGCTAGTAAATCAAAATTATCATAGCCAACAGAAATGTTACTCACTACTTTTAATTTCGGTGCAACATTTAACAATTCTTCATTTATGGCAGATCCGAAATTTAATAACCCATCTTTATCTTGTATTTTCTCTAATAGAACATCACGAGGTACTTTCTCATTTTGATTCCATGTTTCATAATCACAGTGTTCTGATAAATAGTTTTCTACAAATGTTGGAACTGGTTCAGCGATATATACTTTTGGTTTCACGGTTCCATCCCCTCTCACTTTTATCCCTTGTTAACGGACAATAAGCCTCCCGCCCCTAAAAATGCCTGAAGCAAAGAAGATAGGGGGAGACTAACTGCCCGTAAAAGTCCGATTGGTGTGGGCTAATAATCAGCGGGATGAACCTTTCCGCTGATTAAAGTTTCACTTTACCCCGCATTAAAGGACAGTAAGCTTTCCACCTTGAAGAACAGCTAAGGCAAAGAATATAAGTTGGAAAGCAACTGTCCGTAAATGCCCGATTGGATCAACTAATAATCAGCGGGATGAACCTTTCCACTGATTAAAGTTTCACTTTATTTTGACATAATTCTCTAAAAAAATCTTCTTTTCAAACTGGAAAGGGTATTTGTATAATTTAGACAGAAACGAAAAGGAAGGATGATTTATATGGTGACTGAAAAGGAATTAGAATTATTGGCTTGTCTTGAAAAAAGTAGTCGTTTGTCTGTAGATACATTGGCAAAGCTGTTAAATATAGAAGCAGAAGAAGTGAAGAAGATGGTTGCGAAATTAGAAAGTGAAAAGATTATTGTGGATTATGTAACACATATTGATTGGACAAAAGTAAAAGAACATACGGGTTTAACAGCGATGATTGATGTGAAAGTTACGCCGAAGCACGGTGTTGGGTTTGATGCAGTTGCTGAACAAATTTATCGCTATTCAGAAGTGAAATCCGTGTATTTAATGTCAGGGACATATGATCTTTCTATTACATTAGAAGGAAAGACGATGGGAGAAGTAGCGATGTTTGTTTCTGAGAAATTAGCAACGATTGAATCTGTCGTTTCTACAACAACTCATTTCATTTTGAAGAAGTATAAACATGAGGGAATTATTTATGAAAAAAACGATGATGATAAGCGGATTGTGGTGACACCATGAAGCAGTTTGAACTATCTAGAGTAGCAGAATCTTTACAACCGTCTGGTATTCGAAAGTTTTTCGATTTAGCCGCAAGTATGAAAGGTGTTATTTCACTTGGAGTGGGAGAGCCTGACTTTGTTACACCTTGGAATGTAAGGCAAGCATGTATCCGTTCTTTAGAGCAAGGATATACAGCGTATACAGCAAATGCAGGATTATTGGAGCTCCGTCAAGAAATAGCAAAGTATCTAAAAAAACAATTTGCAGTATCTTATGATCCAAACGATGAAATCATTGTTACAGTTGGAGCGAGCCAAGCGTTAGATGTAGCGATGCGTGCCATTATAAATCCTGATGATGAAGTACTCATTATTGAACCGAGCTTCGTTTCTTATGCACCGCTTGTAACATTAGCTGGAGGAGTTCCAGTTCCTATAGCGACTACTTTAGAAAAAGAGTTTAAAGTACAACCCGAACAAATTGAAGCAGCTATTACAGCGAAAACAAAGGCAATTTTACTTTGTTCCCCTAATAATCCAACAGGTGCAATGTTAAACAAATCCGAACTAGAAAAGTTAGCAGTAATGGTTGAGAAGTACAATTTAATCGTATTATCTGATGAAATTTATGCAGAGCTTGTATATGACGAAGTGTATACGAGTTTCGCGAGCATTCAAAACATGCGCGAACATACGATTTTAATTTCGGGATTTTCAAAAGGATTTGCGATGACAGGATGGCGTCTCGGTATGATCGCAGCTCCCGTTCAATTTTCAGAGTTGATGCTTAAAATTCATCAATATTCCATGATGTGTGCACCAACGATGTCCCAGTTCGCAGCTCTTGAAGCATTACGCGGAGGGAATGATGAAGTCATTCGAATGAGAGATAGCTATAAGAAACGCCGTAATTTTATGGCGACATCTTTCAATGAGATGGGATTAACGTGTCATGTGCCGGGCGGAGCGTTTTATGTCTTTCCTTCTGTTGCCTCAACTGGACTAACTTCAGTGGAATTTGCAGAACAGTTATTACTAGAAGAAAAAGTGGCTGTTGTACCTGGAAGTGTATTTGGAGAAAGTGGTGAAGGATTTATTCGTTGTTCGTATGCAACATCGCTTGAACAACTTATGGAAGCAATGAAGAGAATGGAACGGTTCGTTGAGAATAAAAAAAGGACAAAACATAATACGTTTTGTCCATAAAAGGGGGGGAATACTAGAAAGCCATGTGTTAGTATTCTATCCCAATATTGGAGAATTATACGTGCTACAGGAAATTTTTTCGTGAATTTTGAATGAGTTCTGTCATAGTGGTATAATTTACTAATATAAGGTATGCGCCTGTTAGGCAGCGATACGTAACAGGCGTACTAATTAATCGGATATTTAAAATAAGTACATCTGTTTTGCAATCTACATTTGTAGAGAAAATGGTAAACGTATGGGAGTGTTTCATATGTCAGAACAATATACAACAGGAGTGGTTGTAACAGGGAAAGTGACTGGAATTCAAGATTACGGTGCATTTGTAGCGTTAGATGCAGAAACACAAGGACTTGTGCATATATCTGAAATTACAAATGGATATGTAAAGGATATTCATGACTTTTTGAAAGTCGGCGATACAGTAGAAGTAAAAGTACTTTCAATTGATGAAGAGCACAGAAAAATGAGTTTATCGTTAAAAGCGGCGAAAAGAAAACAAGGAAGGATTCTTATACCGAATCCATCTAAGGACGGATTTAATACGTTGCGAGAAAAGCTGACAGAATGGATTGAAGAGTCCGAGTTAACAAAGTAAAAGAGGAGCGCATATGAGCGTTCCTCTTTTACTTTATCTTATGATATATATTTGCAAATATGATTGCATGCAATCATATTCGTATGTCGGAGGTGAAGAGGACATACTGGTTATCGAATTTCGTTTGTTTCTGGGTGTGTACCAAGATTTTCAGATGGTTTAAAGAGTAAACCAAGATTGATAAGCCCAGATATACCAACGATGCCGTAAATAATACGTGCAAGAGCTGAGTTTTGTCCGCCGAAAATGGCTGCTACTAAGTCAAACTGGAAGAACCCGATTAGTCCCCAGTTTACTGCACCAATTACAGTAAAGACTAATGCGATACGTTGCAATGTACTCATGAAAAAGCCCCCCTTAATTGTGAAGCATGAGCAAGCGCTGAGTTAATCAACTCTTTTATAGAATGGTGCAGTTATGTTGTTTTTATACATAAAAAATGTGTGAAAAAAGGATGTATATACATCTATACCGAAAAATGCGAATTTTTATGCAAAAAATGAACTTTTTCTAAAAAATATATATTGGTTACGTTTACACTGGTTGAATCGCTTGATTTACAACTTCAGTTTCGCTAAAGTGAATACAGAAATACATATCCATAATTGGAGGGAAAAAGATGAGTACACACGTAACGTTCGACTATTCTAAAGCGTTATCCTTCATCGGTGAACATGAAATCACTTATTTACGTGATGCAGTGAAAGTAACACATCATGCAATCCACGAAAAAACTGGAGCTGGGAACGATTTCCTTGGGTGGGTAGAGCTTCCGCTTCAATATGACAAAGAAGAATTTGCTCGCATTCAAAAATGCGCAGAAAAAATTAAAAATGACTCTGACATTTTACTTGTTGTAGGTATCGGTGGTTCTTACCTAGGAGCACGTGCAGCAATCGAAATGTTAAACCATTCATTCTACAATACGCTTTCTAAAGAACAACGTAAAACTCCACAAGTGCTATTTGTTGGACAAAACATTAGCTCCACTTACATGAAAGATTTAATGGATGTATTAGAAGGTAAAGACTTCTCTATTAACGTTATTTCCAAATCAGGTACAACAACAGAGCCTGCACTTGCATTCCGTATTTTCCGTAAGTTATTAGAAGAGAAGTATGGAAAAGAAGAAGCTCGCCAACGTATTTATGCAACTACAGATAAAGCGCGTGGTGCATTAAAAACATTAGCTGATAACGAAGGCTACGAAACATTCGTAATTCCAGATGATGTTGGAGGACGTTTCTCTGTATTAACGCCAGTTGGTTTATTACCAATCGCAGTAAGTGGCTTAAATATTGAAGAGATGATGAAAGGGGCAGCTGCTGGCCATGACGACTTCGGGGCATCAGAACTAGAAGAAAACCCAGCTTATCAATACGCAGTAGTTCGTAACGCTTTATACAATAAAGGAAAAACAATTGAAATGCTTGTTAACTATGAGCCAGCACTTCAATACTTCGCTGAGTGGTGGAAACAGTTATTTGGTGAAAGTGAAGGAAAAGATCAAAAAGGTATTTTCCCATCTTCAGCAAATTTCTCAACTGACTTACACTCATTAGGTCAATACGTTCAAGAAGGTCGTCGTGACTTATTTGAAACAGTTCTTAAAGTGGGTAAATCTACACATGAACTGACAATCGAATCAGAAGAAAACGATTTAGATGGATTAAACTACCTTGCTGGTGAAACTGTAGACTTCGTAAACACAAAAGCATACGAAGGTACATTACTTGCACATAGCGATGGTGGAGTACCAAACTTAATCGTAAATATTCCTGAATTAAATGAGTACACATTCGGTTACCTTGTATACTTCTTCGAAAAAGCATGTGCGATGAGCGGCTACTTATTAGGCGTAAATCCATTTGACCAACCAGGAGTAGAAGCATACAAGAAAAACATGTTTGCTTTACTTGGTAAACCAGGATTTGAAGAATTGAAAGCAGAATTAGAAGAGCGTTTAAAATAATAAAAAGCGACCGGATCTCCGGTCGCTTTTTATTATTTTACTGAAATGTCCATCGGTATATTCAAACTAGAATGGGTATGCTAAAGGAAAAGTCTTGGAGGGATGGGCTTGATTCCGATTCAATCAAAGTTAAAAGGACATACATATGCGTTATATAAGTTAGAAGAGGTTATGAAACCACTTGGATATAGTATTGGTGGCAATTGGGATTACGATAAAGGGTGCTTTGATTACAAAATCGACGAAGAAGATGGCTATCAATTTTTACGAGTGCCATTTACAGCTGTGGATGGGGAATTAGATGTGCCTGGTGTAATAGTCCGTCTTGAAACGCCGTATATTCTTTCGCATGTGTATCAAGACGAACTAGATGATAATGTGAATGCTTTAACAGCTGGAACGAGCGGATTTGATCAATTTGCTGAGCCGAAAGATCCAGATGGACATGTGAAAAGTAAGTATATTAATATTGGGAAAGTATTAGTACAGGAACTAGAGCGTCACTTTTTTAATGGTGAATAACAATGAGTATGTCGCTTTCGATAAGAATGAAGGTATGGACTGGGTTAATCATATATTGATCGTCACGCTTTATACCTAGTAAGAGAATGTTTTGTTTTAAAAGAGTATAGCTACAATTTGCAAAAGTTTGTCCGGTGCAAGGCGGAGAAAGCTCCATCAGTTGTAATTTGTTATCAGAGATTTCATCGTAAAGTGAGAATAGTACACCTGAAATAGAAGGAAATAAAAGAGAAGCGGTAAATACATAGCTCGTTAATTTATTTCCTTCTATAATTTCTGATACACCAGCTCTCGTTGCATTTTGAATTTGATCCGAAGTAAGAAGTTCAGCGATGCAATGAATGTTTGGATTAAGTCCTTTTGCAGTTAAAATATTTAAGATGGACTGTGTATCAGCTAAGCTTTCATTTTTTTCTTTATCAGCCGTTATTAATATGGTGTGTGCCGTTGTAATGTTAGCTTTTAATAACGTTTGATCGTGATGTGGACAACCTTTTATAAACTCTAAATGATGAAATGGTTTTGGAAGTAAAGAAAGTGTTTCATCAATTAAAACGATATCAAGGTTTGGTTGTAAGATGTGCATTTGTTTTACAACATGTTTTGCCCGTTCGTTCCAGCCGACAATAATCATATGACCGCTAGCAGTCGCAGCTTCTTCTCCTTTAACTTTCATATATTGTTTATTAATCATATCAGTGGCGAATAGAACCATATAATAAGAACAAAAACCGGTTCCAAATAAAATAATACTCATACCGATGAGTTTGCCTATTAGTGTATGTGGGGCAAAGTCACCATAGCCAACAGTGAAAATTGTAACGATTGACCACCAAATTCCATCAAACCATGTGGTGAAGTGCGATGGTTCTAATCTATGTATAAGAAAGCCGGAAAAAGCAGTAAGTACAACAATAAAGCAAATTAAACGAAAAATAATGGAATCACGAAATGTATCTACTAAATTTGGACGGGATTTCAATTGCTAATTCCTCCTTACTTTGCAGGACTACATTCATTGTTACCATTATAGAAAAAAGAAAAACTCTCTAATTTAAAAGAGAGTTTGTTTTCTATTACATACTTTCAACTTCAGTTTGTTGAACACTTTCAAGGTGTTGAAGAGCATAATAAACATCAGCAGTATGTCTTTTTTGATCGATAGACAATTTTAAATGTAAATAGTGCGAACCATTTTCCAATGTTTTGAGCTTCATGTTCTTAACTTTTATATCCATTTCTTTTATTTCTTCAATTACGATCGGGATATTGTCCATATTTCGTACAACAAGTTTCACTGCGATATCACGTTGACGAAATGACCTAGGTCCTATAAATTTCATCGTTAATGGTATAAGTTCTACACTAATCATAAGGAAGCACATTCCGAAAATCGCTTCAATATAGAAACCAGCTCCAACGGCAATGCCAATACCAGAAGCACCCCAAATCATGGCGGCGGTCGTTAGCCCAGCAATACTATCGTTTCCTCTTCGTAAAATAACACCTGCACCTAAAAAACCAATTCCTGATACAATTTGAGCAGCAAGTCGAAGGGGGTCCATATTCATATGGTCGGTATGTGGTAAATTGTAAGCTGCTTTAATAGAAACAATAGTGAGGAGGCAACTAATAATAGAGATAACTAAACAAGTCTTTAAACCAAGTGGTTTACGTTTTAATTCACGTTCTAAACCGATGGCGAATCCTAAAATAGCCGAGAGACCTAGTTTGAGTAATAAATCGGTATAGTCCATATGTATTCCTCCTTGTATGATATTTTATAGGAATAAAACGTTTATTATAGAAAGAAACGTTTTTTGATAGAGTAACTTTATATAGAATATATGTAGGAATTGCTTATACATGAAAGAGATATTTCGTTTAAGTATATGATATTAAAAAAGAAATGTGGGTGGTTTTAAAAAAAGTTTATAAAAGGTGTTGCATTTCAATTTTCACCATGATATATTAATAACCGTCGCTGATGCGGAAACGCAGAAAACGACAAAAAAGAAATTAAAAAACTTAGTTGACATCGAAAAACGAAGATGTTAACATAAGGAAGTCGCAAATGAGCGACCAAGTAGTTCTTTGAAAACTGAACGAAACAAACAACGTGAAACGTCAATTTTTATTTTTAGATGCTAGACAAACTAACTTTA
>NZ_JAEHCA010000185.1:0-201 GCF_016483345.1 Bacillus cereus group sp. N24 | reverse complement strand
CAGAAGTGCAAGAACTTCCGAAAACAAATTCTTACATTGGAATGGATGTGGGACTAAAAGATTTCGCCATTTTGTCAAATGGAACAACCTATAAAAATCCGAAGTTTTTTCGATCATTAGAAGAGAAGTTGGCAAAAGCACAGCGTATTCTTTCTAGAAGAATGAAAGGATCTTCTCGATGGAATAAACAACGAGTAAAAG
>NZ_JAEHCA010000184.1:0-201 GCF_016483345.1 Bacillus cereus group sp. N24 | reverse complement strand
TGCTTATACACGCTTTTTCAAAAAACAAAACAGTGCCCCGTGTTTCAAATCTAAGAAGAACAACGTACAATCTTATACCACAAAACAAACAAATGAAAACATTGCCGTTGTTGGAAACAAAATAAAATTGCCAAAACTAGGTCTTGTTCGATTTGCCAAAAGTCGTGAAGTAAAGGGACGTATTTTAAATGCTACAGTTAG
>NZ_JAEHCA010000183.1:0-207 GCF_016483345.1 Bacillus cereus group sp. N24 | reverse complement strand
CATTAGCTCAGTTGGTAGAGCATCTGACTTTTAATCAGAGGGTCGAAGGTTCGAATCCTTCATGGCTCACCATTTTCAATAAAATATGCGGGTGTGGCGGAATTGGCAGACGCACTAGACTTAGGATCTAGCGCCTTTGGCGTGGGGGTTCGACTCCCTTCACCCGCACTTTTAATAAAATATCTCATAACATGTCTTGCGGAAGTA
>NZ_JAEHCA010000182.1:0-209 GCF_016483345.1 Bacillus cereus group sp. N24 | reverse complement strand
CTATGGGATAATGCATACAAAGAAACAGGAAAAGGTTTGGCATATGGTACATGCTCTGCCAAACTTCCTGCCATGAAAAAAGAGTTTGTTTGGCTAAAAGAAGTGGATAGTATTGCGATTCAGTCATCTGTCCGCAACCTCGCGGATGCTTATACACGCTTTTTCAAAAAACAAAACAGTGCCCCGCGTTTCAAATCTAAGAAAAACAA
>NZ_JAEHCA010000181.1:0-212 GCF_016483345.1 Bacillus cereus group sp. N24 | reverse complement strand
GTAGTAGATACAAAGGAAGTAACAGCGGCAACAAATTGGAAGTACACGTTTGAAAAACTGCAAGCATACGATGCAAATGGAGTAGCGTATAAGTATGAAGTGAAAGAACAAGCAGTAGCCGGATACCAATCTGATGTACATGGTTATGACATCACAAATACAAAAGTAGGTGAAACAAAAGTAGAAGGAACGAAAACATGGAAAGACGATAA
>NZ_JAEHCA010000180.1:0-215 GCF_016483345.1 Bacillus cereus group sp. N24 | reverse complement strand
ACCCATTCCGTAGGAATGTTTGTCATATATACCGTAATACCTTGTAAAAGTTTTGTACGCTCTGTATATGTAATTCCTTTTTTCTTTTCGCGAATAGCTCGATCACGTAGACGTTTCTGTTTTTGCTCCTCGGTACATCTATAAACTACAATTCGAGTAGGAAGTTTGTCTTTACTCCCTACATATACATCATGTAATTCATACACTTGGCCAGG
>NZ_JAEHCA010000179.1:0-216 GCF_016483345.1 Bacillus cereus group sp. N24 | reverse complement strand
AATGGCTGGGCTAGCTGGATTCGAACCAGCGCATGACGGAGTCAAAGTCCGTTGCCTTACCGCTTGGCTATAGCCCATTAATATTTACTAGTATGCTTATCTTCTCAAAAAAATAAACCCTCTCAGGTTATTTTAAAGAAAATGGTGGAGGGGGGCAGATTCGAACTGCCGAACCCGAAGGAGCGGATTTACAGTCCGCCGCGTTTAGCCACTTCG
>NZ_JAEHCA010000018.1:0-108534 GCF_016483345.1 Bacillus cereus group sp. N24 | reverse complement strand
GCAATAAATCTATAAAGTAAAACATAAAATAAAATTATTAATTTATATTTGTATAAAAAAATTATTTCGCATAATAATTTTCTTTCTGATTTAAAATTATTTTTGACTCATAAAATTTTAATCAGAAAATCGATAAAAATTTGCTGTGATTCATTTAAAGCAAAATAAACGATAAAACTGTAGAAATTCATATAGATAAGATTTTATAGGAATCTCACTGAAAATCTCTGTTCCGTCTCATTAAGTATAGTTTACTTGGTTTTTGATACCTGTAAATACTTTGTTTCCACAACTACCTATAATATATATTATGTTAACTAATTAAAAATAATAAACTTATTATACGTTAATTCTAGTCTTTATGCTTCCCCTTTCTCTTTGAATTAATACTGTGTGACGTATTGTGTGGTAATTATATTTAAGACAATAAAAAATACAATTCGTTTGAAATAAACACATTAAACGAATTGTATTGATATTAATTCCTAATAAGCTTTTAAATTTAGTTTGCTACAGCAATTGCTTCAATTTCAATTAATAAGTTATCGTTAATTAATTTTCTAACTTCCACAGCAGAACTTGCTGGTGGATTCTTAGTATCAATGTATTGATCTCGAATATCTCTAACAATGGCCATTTGAGAAATATCTGTTAAGAAAAATGTTAATTTTACTACATCATTAAAGTTTAAATTTGAAGTTTTTAATGCACATTTAATATTTTCGAAAACTTGTCGTGTTTGTGTAGCTAAATCACCAATGCCGACTATTTGACCATCAGTGTTAATCGCTACTTGTCCAGATATGTAAATTGTTCGTTTAACGTTAGTAACTTCGACTACATGTGAGTATCCAAAAGTTGGTGGCATCGTTTCTGGATTGATAAATTTCTTTTGCATGGCTCTTCTCCCCTTTGAATATCTTATTTTCTTTATATTAGATTTTAATTTCAGATTATCCCCTATTTACTAATAATTATTTATCCATTCAGCTGCTACATATGTAAAAGTATATTAGCACTTTAATTTAAAGTTATTAATGGATCATGTACGTTTGATTTTCTTGTGCGCTTGTTATAATTACACCTTGTTTTATTAATTCTTCAGTTACTTTTGTATAGAAAAAGTGATACCACCAGATAAAAAACTCTTCATAAGTTATTTCATTTGAGGATCTGCTGCTGGCAAAGTATTGTTTTAAAGGTTTATCGTATTCTTTAAATAACGAGATTAAATCTTCACTGATTGTGTTTGCAATTTCGTGAAGCGTAGATAAGTCTTTTCTTTTAAACACCGGGATAATAGGTTGTGAATTTTGATATAAGCCTAATTTTTCATAAACTACATTTAAATTTAAATCTATTTGTCTATCTGCTGCTACGAAACCTTTTACAAATTGCTTTTTCTTATAATTAATATCAGTATTAGTGTTTTGAAAATATTCTTCAAATATTTCGTTATTTGCTGTTATTAAATTTAATGTTGAATATCGAGAATTTCCATAAAGACCAATTTGAACTTCTCCTAAATCTAAATACGCATTACTATACATCCCGAAAGCCCCTATATCTGCTAGTTCTTGTTCTTGAATAGTATAATAATATCTTTTCTTATTTCTTAAAGGTCGTTTCTTTTTTAAATAGTTTTCTTCAATGTAATTTATTTGTCCAAAATCTAATAGCACACCACTATACAGTAAAAGACTATACGATTCTTTAGGTAAATGATTAAACGTGTCGATTCTTTTTGAGATAAATTCAATTTGATTTGAATGATTTTCAATGATCTTAAGTGTTGGTTTAATTAGAGGTTCACAAAGATTATAAAGTTTTTTCCTTCACAAGCTGTTATCACCATACACGTTGGATAGTACCTCCCCCCTGTTTGTTTCAATAGCCCCTCTACTTCTAATGAATTAACGCGCTTTTCAAATTCATCATTTGTCCAATTTAGCATCATTTTTATAGCATTTGACTCAAAACCAAGATGAAATCATTTTAGTTTCATAAGATGTATGTAATATATTCTCCGGACTATTATTAGTGGGCATTTCATATTCCCTCCCTTACTAGTAAATTCATTGTAAAATCTATGTATTTATTAAGTTCTATAAACGAAAATAAGTATCCTCTAATAATCTCAAATTAAAAACCTTAGCATAGATATACTAAGGTTTTTTGCATTTTTATAGTGAATGAATTCTTTCATAGTCTTTTTTAAATTGATTATCATTTTTTAACCAACGCTTAAAAGTTGATTCGCTTATTTTTAAATTAGAGCAAGCTGTATCATTACATTTATTTTCCATATATTCATTAAGGAAATTTTGTTTTCTTTGTTTAACGGCAGTTTGAGTTTGTTTTAGTTTTCGATCTTGTAATTGATCTAGACTTAGACTTTCTTTTCGAAATTCTTCATATTTTCTATGCAAATAAATATCTTTGTCTTTATAAATCCAATTTGAAAATAGTTGTATTGATTTTCTCCCTGTTAATATGACACGATAATGTTTATTTTGATTTAGTAAATTGTGATTTTGTAGTACCTGATTTAAAGAATTCATAAAGCTATATGATCCTCCTACAAAGCTTACTGTATAAGTTTCATACTTGACGTAACCATCCCCATCAAAATATCCACGAACAAAATGATGTAAATATTCTTCTGGTACAAAAGGAAATTCGATGTTAAATGATTTACACGGCATGATTCCGTGTATGTTCATAAGGTCGTCTTTTATTGTTTTACTATTAATGTTTAGCATATATACGCCTGTTTTTTTATTTTGGTAAAGTGGCTGGTTTGTGTTTAATTCTTTTTTAATATCTTCTAAAATGTCACTTTCTTTTTGTGAGATACTGACACATTGGTTTTCTTTTTGTATTACACCATCTGCTGCTATAAACCCTAAAATATAAGACATGTTATTTGACCAAGTTTTAAAATAATCTTCTTTTAGGTCATACTTCCTCTTCCAACTACCTATAGCTCGTCTTGGTACGTTATTGTCTTTTAAAACCATACGAATATACCTTGCAGACACATTAGCAAGTATAGCAATTTCTGAGGTACTCTTCCCTTCTGCATACAGCTGGATGATTTCAGATTTTGATAGTTTGCATTTTGACTTCTTTTTTCTCTCTATTTGCATCTACATCCTCTCCTTCCTATTGTTCATTAAAGACATATTCTCTTCTATAACATACAACGAAACATATGTTCTTCGATTCTTATAAGAGGAATTTTACTAAATTAAAATAATTTACATTTACTTCATATTAGTTTTATCTGCTGCTGAATAAATTTCATTTTATATATACGAATAACGAATTTATGAAATGTACTGCATGTAAGATGAAAGGTAAAATGATATAGTTTAAACTACAAATAGCTACAATAACAACATACGTATATTGTTAAACGTAAAAAGGAGAACCAATGAATAAGAAATATACAAATCAAATTCATACTGATATGAGTTTTAAACCGAAAGATATTATAGGTTTAATGACGGATTATTTTAAAATGAAATCAAAGCTACGTCCTATAAAGGATTTACCTATCGTTTTATCAAATAAAGACGATGAATCTTTAGAGAGTGTTACATGGTTTGGCCATTCTGCGTCTCTTTTAAAAGTAGAAGGTAAAAAGCTGTTATTAGATCCTATGCTTGGTGATGCCTCTTCCCCATTTCCTATTTTTAATAGTAAGCGGTATAGTGGTGCGTTTTCTTTAGAACGTGAAGACCTTCAAGAAATTGATGCGATTATCATTTCACATAATCACTATGACCACTTAAATTATAAAAGTATTATGGAGTTAAAAGATCGTACGAAGCATTTTTACGTTCCGACGGGAGTTGCACAATATCTTATTAAATGGGGTGTTTCACCTAGTAAGATTAGTGAGCATAAATGGTGGGATGAAATTACGTTTGATACTATTAAGTTAGTATGCGCTCCTGCAAGGCATTTCTCTGGACGAAGTATGACAGATAGAGATCGTTCGTTATGGTGTTCATGGCTTATTCTTGGTCAAGAAACTAAAGTCTTTTTTAGTGGTGATAGCGGATATGCTCCTCACTTTAAAGAGATTGGTGATAAATACGGTCCATTTGATCTTACTTTAATGGAATGCGGGCAATATGATACACGTTGGTCTGCTATTCATATGTTGCCAGAAGAGACGGTACAAGCTCATATTGACGTTAAAGGAAAATTACTACTTCCGATTCATTGGGGTGCTTTTACATTAGCGTTGCATGAATGGAGCGATCCAATTGAACGTGTTACGAAAGAAGCAAAACGTTTAGGAGTTACAGTTGCAACGCCACAAATTGGTGAATCAATTACATTAAAATCTACAAACTATCTTTCATCAGCTTGGTGGCGCGAAGTTTAATTGTATATGTAAAAAAGAGCGAACCTTTTTATAAGGGATTCGCTCTTTTTGTAATTAGGTTTCTTTGCATTTAAGCGCACCTATTAGTTAAAAATTATCCGCTCTTTTATGTTAAAAGATTTACTTATTTAAAAATATTTCTTAAATAATTTCATCTGCTTCTTCCTATTAAATTTGCTGTCCAACATAACCAATTCTTCATTCCTATAATCTATTAATTTATGATTAGATAATACAAAATTGTGCTCTAATATGAATTCATTATGAAGTACTTCAGGTAATAATTTAGGTAACATCTCTCCTACACCGTAATTATAGTCGCTTAATATCCAAGACACACTTTTCCAATCTAAAATCCCTTCGGATACTTTTTTAGGTGTATCATATGAAACTTCATTTTGTAGTTCTACCACATAAACTGCCACCAGAGTATGAAGAGTCTTCCCACTTAACAATTCCTTTAAATTGAATTTGATTTTGCTTAACATCTATATCAGTCTCTTCTTTTATTTCACGGTTTCTCCCGGTTCTATCTTCCCTCCTACCCCGTTCCATAATCCTTTTACAGGGTCATATTCTCTATTTAGCATCAGTATTTCTTCATTTCTTTTTATGAAGCATAAAGTGTGCTTGTGCATAATGTAAGTCCTTCCTTTGTTCCTAATAAGCTCTTACTGGCGATATAAGATGTACTGCGGCAGATTGCTCTCCTGCTTCGATTAATATCGGTCTCATTGAACCACCAAAACTTAAAGTAACCATTTCTTCTGTTATTGCCCTTAAAGCATCTACCATAAATCGTCCGTCGAAAGATATATTTAATTGTTTTTCACCTTGAATCGCATCTACTTGTTGTGTTTCAGCTATTTTACCAATCTGAGAAGCGTTAGAAGAAATTTTAATTGTGGATTCATTGATGATTTCTAAGTTGACGTTGTTATTTGCCCATTCACTTGCTAATAAGCTTGATCGATCTACACCTTGTAAAATCTTTTTTCTTTCTACGTTAATAACCGTTTGAAATTCATTTGGAATGAGATTAGATATATTAGGATATTTCCCTTCAATGAGTCTTGAATAAAACGTAGTTGTTCCGAATGTAAAAATAACGTGACTGTCTGAAAGGTATATGTATACGAATTCCGTATTACTGTTCATTAATTTTAGAAGTTCACTAATGGTTGCGCTTGGTACGATACAATTTGCTTTCGCATCTGAAGAAACTAGCGTTTCACGTATAGCTAGTCTATGTGAGTCAGTAGCAGCGCAAACTAATTTATTGTGATCTAACTCTATATGTACTCCGGTGAGAACAGGTCTGGATTCATTTTTAGCTACTGCAAAAACAGTTTGTTTAAACACTTCAATCAATTGTTCTGTTTCTACTTGTATTTCTGCATGATCCCCTATAAGTGGTACATTCGGAAACTCATTTGCTGGAAGTCCATTTAAGTTTAATGTGATTTCTTCTGATTGTATCGTAATGATTTGCTCATTTTTACTTTTTATTACTATATCACTTGGCATTTTCTTTATAATTTCAATGAAATATTTTGCAGGTACAACAATAGTTCCTGCTTGTAATATAGTTGCAATCTGTTCGTCTTCGATTGAATTAGGTATAAATTTTTTAATAAAAACATTCGAGTTACTTGCGATTAAAGTAATTCCAGATTGATCGGCTGTTATTTTGATACCAGATAATATAGGAATTAAAACTTTTGTAGATATAGCTTTACTTACTTCTGAAAGTGCTTGAGTGAAATGTTTGTGACTAACGATAAACTCCATTTTTTCCCCGCCTTAAATGAAATAATTTATTTATAAAGATTGATGAACGATTGTTCCGTTAAAAAAGTAAGGTACTGTTTCTTTCCTTTGTAAAAAATCTAGTAACTGTTCAGGTATACGTAAATACGGTGCTGCTATATGTAATTCCATCCAAGTAATCTCTTCGATTTCTTTTGGACGGGATATATATGTCTCTCCGCCGATTATTTCACCTAAAAAATTAAAGAAAATGGCATGATGGCCTCTCTCCTCGAAAAAGGCTTCGCTTATGGAACAAATCCCCTTTACAGTTATATGTAGCCCTGTTTCTTCTTTTACTTCCCGAATGACTGCCTCTTCTAACGTTTCCCCAAATTTAACTGAGCCACCTGGTAATGTGTAATAAGACCCATTTTTTCCTTTGTTTTTTACCATTAAGATTTTTTCGTTCGTTTTATCGTACAAAAGCGCGTATGTAACATTAACCTTTTTCATATTTACCCCTTTATTAATAAGAATTTTCTGCCTCTATTTCATTTTACCAGATACATACAAATTAAAAAGAACGTATTTTGATATAGATGATTCAAAATACGTTCTTTTTAATTTATTGAATTTTATATATTGAGATTAATTAATTCCATACACTTTATAACCTTTTCTCTAAATAATAATGATTATGTCCTTTTGGATGATCTTCACTCACTCCAATGACTATAAATCCATGTTTTTTATAAAAATCCGGAGCTTGAAAGCTAAACGTATCTAAGTTGATTAGCCTACATCCTTTTTCAATTGCAAATTCTTCGATAAGTTTTATTAATTTACTTCCGTATCCTTCGTGTCTGCATTCTTCAGAAACCCATAGGAAATCAACATGTACATGGTGCCAAAATGTTATAGCTGTTATCCCACCTACTATTTCCTCTTTTTCATTTTTCACTATAAAACTAACCTTTTCCGAAGGTGTTTTCTCTTCATTTGAAAGATGTTTTTGATTATATTCAATTACTTTCTCTCGTATGTAATCACTATCTTCTTGAACCCATTGCTTTACTATCTTCATTTTACATATCACACTCCTTTTATTTTATCTATTCCATTTCATAATTGTATTGTCCTGTCTTTACTAATCAATGAAAGGAGCATAGTTAACGTTGTAATGAAAAAGAGCCCTACGATAAGGACTCTTTTTAAAACTAAGCTATTTTTCGATGTAACTGCTTGATTTCCTTTTTCTTCTCTACATTTGGCGGACGAATTAATATAGAAATAATGAAAGAAATCGCACATAAAACACCTATTGTAATAAAGGTTGGTTGAAATCCACCAAGTAATGCTCCAATGAATGAACCTGCAAGTGCACCAAATCCGAAACCTTGATATACAATCCCGTAATTTGTACTATGATTTTTTAAACCGAAGAAATCTCCGACAATGGCTGGGAATATTGTAATATTACCGCCGAAGCAAAAGGCGACACTTGCTACACAAGCAAAATAAATCCCGTAATTTAATGGAATGAAACTAAGAGTAAAGACGGATACTCCAATAATAATAAATGTTGCAGAGACAATTTTCATTCTACCAATTTTATCTGATAACGTTCCAAGAATGATTCTACCTACTGTATTAAAGACTGCAATCATTGCGACGGCGTTAGCGGCGGTTGCTGCGCTAAGTCCAACGAGTTGT
This sequence comes from Bacillus cereus group sp. N24, assembly GCF_016483345.1. NCBI lineage: Bacteria > Bacillati > Bacillota > Bacilli > Caryophanales > Bacillaceae > Bacillus > Bacillus cereus group sp. N24. The sequence goes on along the minus strand of NZ_JAEHCA010000018.1, from coordinate 100,670 downwards.
ACGCCGATATCTTTTACCATACCGATTAAGTATAGACCACCCATACACGATGTGAATAACATGAAAAACAATAGATATACTTGTTTCGTTCTCATCATTTCACGTGGCGTATAATCATTGTGTAATGTTTCTGTTACCGTATTACTTACAATCGCTTCACGTAAGAAGAACGATCCGATTAATACTAAAAGTAAGACGATAATGCCCCAATATAAAAATGCTTGTGATACACCTAGGATATCGATAAGATTTCCGTTTATATATCTAAAAATTAAACTGCCCATTCCATATGCTGAAACAGATATTCCAGAAATAAGTCCTTTTCGATTTGGAAACCATTTAATTAAATTAGATAGTGACGTAATATAAGCTGTTCCATCCGCATACCCAACAACAACACCAGCTAATAAATATAGTAATGGTAAGGAAGAAACTTGTGAACTAAGTATTAAACCGAGTCCTAGAACAATTCCTGCAGTAGCGATAAGTTTACGAAGTCCTAATTTTCGCTGCAACTTTGCTGCAAACAAGGTTGAAAATGATAAAGAAAAGCTTGTTATGGAGAAAGTTATCGCAACTGAATTGAGATTCCATCCGAACTTACTTACAAGGGGTTGATTAAATAAACTCCATGTATAAATTGTTCCAAGGCCAATTTGAACAATGATTGTACCTAGAACAATTAATAGCGGATTTATAGAAGTTTGTTTCATACTAACTGTCCCCTTCTTTTATCTTGACATGAATTTTCACAGTTAGTATATCCATCATAAATTGCAAGATACTGTACGGAAAATGGAAATTAAGTTTATGTACACAAAAAGACACTTCATCATGAAGTGTCTTTTTGCAGGTTATATCAGATACATTTAAAGAAAGCTTTGTTAAGATAAGCCATTTTCAAGTGCTTATGTATATATGTTATCAAATATTTTCTTACATGTGATGGGACTTAAGACGTATTTTTTATTCGTCATATAGTCGGATGAGAAATTAATATTCGATTTCATCAAAATCTTTCGGCTGCGGTACAGTTTGCATGTTAGCTGCATCTTTCGGATCGCTAAAAATCGCATTTTGCTCTGTATTTACATCTTTTATATTTTGCTTTTTATCTTTGCTCACTTTATCTTTCAAATTCTTTCACTCCTTTTTGTTATAGGAGTAATTATGCCCTATTACAGCTAGTAAATGTATCGGCGACTAAATTGCTAAATTCACGTAAATAATATAAGTAATTATCACCGCCGTAGTTATATCTTTTATTGTACATTTTCGCAACAACTACATTATACTCAGGTATTACTAAAATGGTTGGTCCAGTAATTCCTAATATTTGATACGAACCTTTTGGAACACGTTCACCAAGTTCACTTAATTGTTTTGGTTCATTTTGAACGAACCAAAACAATCCGTTTTGTGGTAGTTCATTATTATTAAAAGCTGGACTCTGCAAGCTAGTAGCAATTTTTATAACTTCTTTTGGAACAACTTGTTTACCATTTATCATGCCTTGATTTAAATGAAGGTTGCCCCAATAAGCAAACTCTCTAGCTGAGACAAACAGATTTTTTTCAGTACCGTCATCTACTGTACCGACCTCACTGATCGCGTCTTCATTTGGATTATTAACAACTTTAACTAAATTTTCATTTTGCTGTATTCTCCATCCTGTTTCTTGGAAATTAGCAGGAGTAAATACACGCTCCTTTAACAATTCAGGAAAACTTTTATTATAAAGCCGATAAATGAGATGCGTCATCATTCTTACATTAATATCTCTATATGCCCAATCTTGTCCAGCTTCAAATTCACGGAAAATTGTCCCGTCATCCGTTTCTCCTAGACCGTGTGTATGAGTTACTAAATGCCTAATCGTTGTTTTATCAAGTAATGTAGGATCGAAGTCTTTAAAATACTTTATCGCTTCATCATCAATAGAGTTTATTTTCCCATCATAAAGCGCATACGCTACCATGAATCCTAAATAACTTTTTCTCGCAGAAGCGACGTTGAACTGTGAAGATGCTGTTACTTTTTTACTAGTAGATGTATTTGAATGATATCCACTATAATGCTCTAGTACAATTTTGTTATCCTTTATAATACATAGTGCTGTAGCAGAACTATGATTTTTTTCTTTTATATTCTCTACCCAAGAAATCAACTTATCGTATGTATACAAATAAATCCCCCTTAATACTCATAAAAAATCACAACATGAAAGAAAAGTATTACTATAAACACCTTTCTTTCATGTGAAATATTATTGATTTTCTATACTTAAATGATCCACCAGTTCCAGCAATTAAAGCAACTGAAACATCCTGCGCAACCTACACATCCGCCGCAACGTCCTGCACAACCACCGCATCTGCCGCCACATCCACCACAGCGTCCACCACAACCTCCGCATCCACCGCAACGACGTGCATCGTCTTGAATATAATAGTATGGATATTGATTTTGTTGTTGATCCCAATAAACTACATTACCAGATTGATAATCATTAAGGTTTAATGATTGTAGTTCTTGTTGAAACTGATTCATTACGAACCCCTCCATTTATAAGTAATTCCGCCCAAATGTAAAAAGTTTATATATTTTTGTAAACCAAATAGAAACAAAGCTACAGACTAAATACGTACATCAACAAAATATGAACTTACACTAGGTGATGTACCTTGTTTTTTAGCCTATTTTCTTTATATCCTTTCGAAGGACGTATTTACTATACATAGAGTGATTTAAAAATTACTTATCCAACAATTTAGTAGTTCATCATTTAATTTTCTTTCTAGTAATTCTTTAACGGAGGGCATTGGCATGATTTTATAAGTTTTTAAAGATTCTTTACTATAATCTATCCAATGAAATGCTAAATGAGATTCTCTAGACTTTGGTGGTAAATCAATATACAACTCTTTTGAAGATACTTCAAAAATGTGGTTGATTTCATGATGAAGCATTTCTTTATCTTGCCATCGGTTTTCTATAACTCCTAAAAATTGTTTTATACTGCAGTTTACTCCAAGCTCTTCTCGTAGCTCTCTTATTAATGCATGCTCTGCTGATTCCCCGATTTCAACATGGCCACCTGGTAAAAAATAATGATGGCCGATATATTCAGCAACTAATAATTTTTCATCTTTTATCATGACTGCTCGTACAATATGATGAAATTTACTTTTCAATTGATATTCCTCCTAGTTATTCAATGTATAGTTGCTCAAAATAGTCATTTAGTATTGGCATAATATAAATCATAGGTGTTTCATACAGATGAATATCATTAATAACTTCAAGAGCATCTTTTACAAGTTCTCGTTTACACTTTATTTCAACTTTACATTCTTGCCCTTCGCATATTCGACCAATTTCTCCATTAAAAGGAGATGCCTCTTCTAAAGGTCTCCAATATCCTTTCACTGAACTATAGGAAAGACAATGGTCATATTCGCCCGTTTTACATGCTCCAATTTTATTTAATTCATCCCTTAATGTTTCAATATATTCTTCAGGAATGAACACTTCAATTTTCACTTCAGTAAATTGCATATTTCATTTCACACCTTTACTTCCTAATAGTTAAACAAATAAACGATATACTTGCTCACCATCATACTCCTGTCCTAATGATATGAAACCATATCGTTCATATAATTTCTTTGCAGAGAGATTATCTTTATGTACGGTTAATCTTATTTCTTTACACGATTTAAAAGTATTTTTTATTATATCAATACTTTCTTGTAATGCTGCTTTTCCATAACCATTACCTTGCTGCGATTGATCAATAATAAATCCGTTAATCCAATACATATCCGATGTCTCTATTACAACAGCATGCATAACAAAACCAACCATAAGGTCACCATCGTATATAACGAATGGTATGTATTCTACATTGTCACCATCTGGTTTTATATATACTTTAGCAAGCGAAACTGCTACGGATGGAACAAATTTCAACTGATTTCCTTTTACTTGTAGCTTTAATGCTTCTTCCCAATTTTCTCTCGTAACAACCTTTAACTGGACATTCAATATTGTAAGCTCCCTTATATAGAGGATGTATGTTTATATTCAACGTAGTGAAATAATTCCCTTTTTCGACAACAACTTATAACATGATTTTTATAAAATCTTGAATGAATTTTTGTTCATCTATTTCTAGTGCTATACGGGCTCCTTCAGATATAGAGCTAGGGCGAAAATCAGCAAATGTTTGTCCTTTCGTATCTCCGTATGTATCTACATTTACTGTACGATGCACAAATTCAAAAAAACTTGGATTTACTAATCCACTTATTGCAACCACATCATGTAGCAAAGGTCCTTCCATAGATGGATTAAGCTTTTGGTATGCGGATAGATAGTAATCATACATGGGTTTCATTATCATATGAAATGGATTCTTTGTATTAGCTTGAATATAGCTAAATACATTTGGTGTTAACACAGCTTTGTTTGTTACATTTAAAGGGAATATTAATAAATTCTTTGCTTGATGGAAAACAATTTTACTTGCTATAGGATCTCCATACACGTTTGCCTCCGCTAATGGTGTTACATTTCCTACTTCTAAAAAGACGCCACCCATGAAATAGATTCCTTTTACATTCAGCATTAAGTCACTCCATAAATTAAAAGCAATTGCTAACGAGGTAGATCTTCCTACATCGACAATCGTTAAATCTTTTCCGTACTTTACAAGAATCGCAGCGATACTACCAAAATTGTATATTGGAATAGATAATACGCTTTCTGGAACATGGATGTGCCCTAATCCTTCTGCTCCGTGAATTTCAGGGTAGTACGTAGTAATTTCTTCTGTAAGTGGTTTTGTTGCACCACTAATGACAGGAATGTCTTGTCTATTTGCTAACTGTAAAATATACGCTGCATTATGTGCAGCATGTATATGCTCAACATTTCCGTATCCAGTTACAATACCTACAATTTCAATTTCGGGATGCAGTAAACCATACATAATGGCAAATGAGTCATCAATACCTGGGTCTCCGAAAAATAATACTTTTTCCAAGAAATACTCTCCCCTCATAAAAACATAGAGTCATCAATAACTATGTATATGAAAAAAGCAAGTATATCTATGCGAATTTTAGAATGGATAATGTTTTACAAAATATTAAAAAGGAACTAGCGTATGCTAATTCCTTTCTTAAGTAACCATTCTCAAATTTAATTAATTATCGTATCCTTCATAAATTGCATCATTTATTTGATTTTGTATTTTTTTATCATCAGGTACAGGTTTCCACCAATTTCCTGTAATAAATAGCATCGTTAATAAATTATAACTATCACTAAAATAACTTTCTCTCTTATTCTTCATCCAATCCCAACCACTATTTACCCACTTTTGATTATTGCTACTCGTTATACTTGCAGCAATAAACGGTGAAACAAATACAGCAGTTGGATAACTACCAATATTTGATCCGTTTAATTGATAACCATCCACAATTTTTGAAGGATTTCCATTCGTTTTATTTTGAATCCATGAAGAGACTTTATCAGAAATGACTTTACTTCTTTTCTCGCCGTACATCGCATAGTCCATTACAATTCTTAATGGTACCCGACTAGCATTGTAATAATATGCATTTGTATATTCTGACTCATCTAAGAAATCTTTAGGTGCGGGTTGTGGTGGGTTTTTTACAACAAAATCTGAAATAAGCCCTGTATTTGGAGAGTACTTATTACTAAATTGCGTATAAACATCGTACAAATTATTAATAACAGTAAGCCAAGTTTTATCACCTGTAAATTCATAAAAAGCTCTAAGATGTGACATTATCCAATCAGATGGTCTCGTATCAAGTGAACTTTTAGAATCCCAATCTCCTAAATTTAGTCGGTTATTATTTGTAACATTACTAGCTTTAATACCTTTTGTAATCATGTCTTGTGCTTCTTTCAAATAATTAACTGTTCCATTAGATCCCCACTGCTTATGAGCAAGAAGAAGAGAATACGCAATATCTAAATCCCCATCAGTAGCAGAATCAAAATGACCTTGTGCTTTTTTACTATCTGCGACAACCCATCCCATTAAATTAGGATTTTGAGAGCTTTTAAAAGTTCTTGCTGTTTTAAATAAACCGTCATAGATTTTTTGAGCATTCGAATCATAACCAGCCATTAATACTGTAATTATCATCCCATACCCTTGACCTTCTGAAGTTCCAAGTGGCTTAAACCCATCCGCATCACCTGTAATCTCTCCTTTTACGTAATAACCACCAGGTAAAGAAGATAAATCATTTTTCAAATATTTCTTTTTCCAATTATCGTAGTAACTTCTTACAGAAGCATTTAAACTTTCCTGTGTAACATGATTCGGTTTTATAACACCTGCATAATTAACTTGCTGGGGAAATGGTTTCATTTCCTTTGCAGCAGCTACTTGTTGATTAACTATGGGAATAGAATTTTGTATTGAATTGTCCGTTACACTTGCTGCGAAACTAGAATTAGAAAAACTAGCTAGTCCGATTCCTACAATAGAAATACATATGAAAATATTTCTTTTTCCATTCATTATGTTGTCAGCTCCTTTTAAAATGCTTACTACATAAAATGTAACATACAATATTTAACTGAAATACAAAATATTATATTTATCAACATAAGAAAGAAACTATATCAAAAAGTATCATAAAATCATTATTTAATTAAGTTATATCGATTTATTGTTTACTAGATTCCTATGTTTTTCTTTTCTTACTACTCGTATATGAGCAATCAATATCCCAAGTATAGTAATCCCACCTCCAATTACAGAAATAAAAGTCGGTACTTCACCTAACCATACCCAAGCTATAAAGCACGCAGTGACTGGCGTTAAATATAGAGAACTTGTTGCCTCGGAAGCACCAGCACGAGATATAATATACGCTAAGGCAAGATACGGGAGTACTGTTGGAAATAAACCTAAATATATAACACTCACATTCACTTCAAGAGGAGCTGCTAGTATTTCTGTATAAATTCCCGGTAAGAAAATAAGCATACATACAGTGCTAGATAAAATTGTATATATGGTAAATGGCAAAAAGCCGTACTTTTTCAAGTAAGAAGTTTGGAAAACGAAAAATAGGCTTTCTGAAACGGCTGCTAATAATATAAATAATCCTCCGCTATTAAATTGAATAGAACCTCCTTGACTAAATGATATGAGAGCAATTCCAATAAAACTAATTACACCACCGATCCAACCATTTAATTTCATTTTTTCATTCAAAAAAACAAAAGCAAGAATTGCCGTTACAATAGGAGTAACTGAAACAATTAAACTTGCCGATCCAGCATTTACAGTTTTTTCACCGTAGTTTAATGCAATGTGATAAATAGTAAACCCTAAAGCACCGAATATAAAAATCGCTGGAATGTCTTTCAAATCAGGTAATCGTAGTTTGTATATAAAGGAAAACACAAGAAGTATGAATGAAGCGATTAACAAGCGTAGTAAAGTAAGATGTTCAGGTGTGTATGATTCAAGCCCCATACGAATTACCGGAAATGCAGTTCCCCATATTAGAATCGTAAAAGCGTGAGCACATATGATTTGGAAATCCCATTTTTTATTAAGCATGTTTTCTCTTCCTCTCCAATAAACCAACCATTTTCAAATTGCCAATTATTTCTTTTCATCATATTTAATAGTTGATACAATGTCTTCAACCAGTTATTTATCGAAAAAACCAACCACTTTTCATTTTTAAATAAACGAGGGAGTTTTTTATATGACAATCGATAAAAAGGTGCCTAAATATCGGCAGATAATAGACTATATGAAAGAAAAAATTGAAAACGGAGAATGGCCAATCGGAAGTAAGATTCCTAGCCAGCGGCAGTTAGCAAAGTTATTTCATGTAAATCGGAGTACTGTAATAACTGCGCTAGAAGAGCTTATGGCTGACGGCTTAATTCAAGGGCAAATCGGGGCAGGAACAATTGTTATGAATAATACGTGGTCCTTATTAGCAACGAATCCCCCGCCTAATTGGAGTGAATATGTAAAGGCTGGTATTCATAAACCAAGTAAGGTAATGGTACGTGAAATAAATGAAGCGGAATCAAATAAAACACTTATCCATCTTAGTAAAGGCGAACTTGCCCCGCATCTTTTCCCACTAGAAACAATGCAATCCATTATGAAAAACGTTAGTGAGGAATTAGATTATTTCGGATATGAGGAACAAAAAGGTTTTTTTCCGTTACGTGAAGCAATAAGTAATTACGTAAAATCGTTTGGAATACACGTATCGCCTAACTCTATATTAATCGTCTCCGGTGCATTACAAGCATTACAATTAATATCAATTGGTCTTTTACATAGAAAATCAACCGTTTTACTCGAACAACCTTCTTACTTATATTCACTTCATGTTTTTCAATCAGCAAATATACACCTATCTGGTATAGCGATGGATCATTACGGGATTTTACCTAGCGATTTATTAACACGTATTAAATATAGTCAAAAGAAAAATATTTTATATTCTATTCCTTGTTTTCAAAATCCAACAGGAATATTAATGTCTGAAAAGCGCCGGAAAGAAATATTAAAAATATGTGAAAAAGAACAGTTACCTATCATCGAAGACGATATTTACCGTGAGTTATGGATTGATGAACCACCTCCAGCTCCTTTAAAATCGATAGATAAACATGGACATGTATTATATGTTGGTAGCCTCTCTAAAACACTTACTCCAGGACTTAGAATTGGATGGATTATCGGACCAGAACCTGTTATTGATAGATTATCAGATATAAAAATGCAAACAGACTATGGGTCTAGTTCTTTATCTCAAAGAGTTGCTGCTGAATGGATAAATAAAGGTTTCTATGAAGACCATGTAGCGAACGTAAGAACGCATTTAAAAGAACGAAGAAAAATGATGGTACAAGCTTTACATATGTATTGCGCAGACATAGCGACTTGGGATATTCCTAGTGGTGGATTTTTTATATGGCTAAAGGTTGTACCTAACATTCCGATGAAGAGACTATTTTCAGAGGCACTATCAAAAGGGATTCTTTTAAACCCAGGACGTATTTATGAAGAAGAATCAGATCAATGTATACGTTTATCGTATGGATATGCTTCTCCAGAACAAATAATTACCGGGATAAAATTGTTAAGTGGATTAATCCGTAAGTTAATGACATAATAAAAAATCCTCTTTTATTTATAAGAGGATTTTTTGTGTACCTTATTTACCACAAACGCATTTCCTGTCCCAATAAAATAAGTTCTTCATAAGGATCTCCGTCAATCTTTAATACTTGAGCAAAAGCTAGTTCTGTTTTTATCCCTTGTTCTTTTAAGCGAATAATTTCTTCCCTTACATGTGGATTCTGCATTAATATCATGTGCTCAACAATCATATGTTTATATGCATTTTGGCTACGCACTGGCTTAGGTTGGGCAAATAATTCAAAATCAAAACCTTCAAATTTAAAATTCACCTTTATTGATTCAGTATTTTTAATTTTTTTCTTTTTTATTTTGAATCCTTCATAAGAACCATATAAAGATCTCATTTCCTGTTCAAAAACATCAAAGTTATGTACTTCCATTACAATATCTAAGTCAGATTGAAGAGTATCAATTCTTATAGGTATTGTCCCACAAAGAACGGGACTATACAAAGCTAAATCCTCCATTATGTTTAATGTATTCAAAACATCATATACTTTTTGTTGCTTGTCATTCCCTGATTGTAAATATGTAATAGATGTAAACATGGAAGTCTCTCCTTCATTTCACGTAATACGTGACTCACTAAATTCAAGAAAATTTGTCCGTTTAAATTTGTTCTAAGAGTACCTTTATTTCAATATATTAAGACGAATAAACAATATGTTTCAACTTTTCTCCTATACTGCAATACTATAAAAATAAAAAAGGAGGAATTATTATGAGCATTTTCAACATTCTTTTATCCATACACATTTTATTTGGAACAATATGCTTAATTACCGGTATTGTAGCGATGGTTGCTCAAAAGAAGAAAGGCAAACATACAGAATGGGGCGAAATATATCATGCATCTTATGTTGTTATCACCCTTACTGCAATCATATTGTCCATAATAAATTGGGATAAAATCGCATATTTATTTTATGTAGCAATTTTCTCTTATTCATTTGCGATTTATGGCTATATTGCAGGAAAAAAGCGTTGGGAAAATTGGATTCGCCACCATATTAGAGGCATGTTAGGCTCCTATATCGGTGCCGTTACCGCACTTTTAGTAAACGTCGGAATTCATATTCCTATTATTAATTTACTGCCGCCTATATGGTTTTGGTTTTTACCGACGTTAATCGGTATTCCTCTCGTAGTCAGTGTATCAAAAAAATATAAAAAGCGTAGTTAAAATTAGTTACATTTTGATTACTTTCTAGTTCATTTTTATTCCATGTTTCCTATGATATAATGGGTTGTATTGTTTTTTACCATCTACATTAAATATAGGAGGATTTTGATGATACTATCACAAGATAAAAACATTAAACTAGCGATACATGGAATTACTTTATTATCTTTCTTGGCCTTTTTCCTCTTTGGTAATACACTTTTCTTTATACCGCTCATACTTTATTTCGTTTTCAAATCACAAAGTATAAAAGAAATGAATCTAGAATCAGCCCTTTTTCAATTTGGAGTATGGCTCGCTGTATTTCTTTGGAACTTCGTAGTAGTCCGTACGCTCATGTTTTCCTTATTACACATTGACTTGAGTACAAATTCCTTGTTTGTTATTTTTGGAACAATTCCACTATATATAACACTTTTAGCTGCTGTAATTTTAGGACCACTTAAAGGGATTTTATATGAATTACAAAATAAAGAGTTTCATTATCCTATTGTTTCACGATGGGTGCATAGAACTAAATAAAAAGAATCCAATAAAATTATTGGATTCTTTTTATTTTCTCTTTTGCATAGTTATTTAAACTTCGGCTCAATGTATTCAATGATATTACCATCATGAAAACAACCGTACATCATTTCCTATCGGATAATTCTTTTTATTCATGACTTTTTACATCCAATATTGAATGTAAACGATCTGGATAATTAGTAAACATCCCGTCGACTCCCCATGAAAGTAACTTTTTCATATCTTTTTCATTATCTACTGTAAATGGATGAACTTCTAATCCGTGTTTCTTTATTTTCTTTACGTAAGCTGAATCAATATACTTGTAATTCATACCAAGACCTATGCAGTATGTTTTATACTTTTCTATCTCTAATTCATTTACTTGAACTGCCTTTTGATATGATAATAATTGTACTAGTGGGATATTAGCATGTAAGCTATGAATCTTTTGCAGACTTTCTTCACTAAAGGATTGAATAATAACTTTATCACTTATTTGGTAGTACTTTATAATTTCTAATAGCTTTTCTTCCATACCAGGATATTCATCTGGTGACTTTGTTTCTATATAATAATTAGCATTATACCCAAATATTTCTATAATTTCTTTTAATGTTGGAACTTTATCATTTTCAAATTCTTTCTTTGCTAAATTCGGATATTTTTCATTGAAAAAAGAGCCTGCGTTTAGTTGCTTCATTTCTTCTAATGTATGTTCTTTTACTAATCCCTTTCCGTTTGTTGTACGATTTACGGTTTCATCATGCATAGCTACTAAATGTCCGTCTTTTGTCATTTGGAGATCAATTTCTATGTAATCTCCCTTCAATTGTTGACCTAATTTATATGCTGCTATTGTATGTTCAGGTGCATACGCAGAAGCGCCTCTATGTGCGATATTTTTTATATGATTTGATTGATTAATAGCTTTAGTGTATTTATGTTCGTTTATTTGCCGAAAAACAAAGATACTTATTACTATGAAAAAACAAATGATTGTAATTAGAGATATTTTTTTCATAACGGTATGTTAACTCCTATATTTAAAACAATTTGACTTCTATGATTTACTCAAATAAATGTCGATTTTCAAAAACAGTCATTTGTCCTACAGCTTGAAAGCCCGACTTTTTATAAATATTGATTCCATCAGGTGAAGCTTGTAAAACGCAATAAGTATTTTTTAATTGCTTGGCTTCTTGCAGCAAGAAGTTAAACATAGTTGAACAGAATCCTCGTCCTCTCATCTCTTCTTGAGTTGCTATGTCATAAATACCAATACTATCTTTTGTACAGACCAACGAACCAACAGTTACGACTTCATCTTTATACATACCTAAGTATAGCTTCATATTTTCACTATTCCATAAATCGAAAGAAGAAATTTGATTATAGAATGATTGTACATGTATACCTTCCTCTGATGTACCGAATAGATCAGCTAACGTTTCTCCAAATCTTTGTATTTGTCCGAGCGAAGATGTTTTTTGAATTGTAAAGCCAACTGGCGTGTCTATTGTTGGAGAAATTGTTTTTAAGTCTGCAACCATCGCAATATTATGTTCTGCTTCTTTTAAACCAAGTTTTAATAACTCGCTCTTAATAGTCTGCCCTTGTTCTTCATCCCAAAGCCAAACACACATTGGAAACTTCTTTTGATTATAGTATTCTACCTCCTTATTTAATTGCTTAGCTCTATCTGTTACATTATTGTTAAGTAAAGTAATGATATTAAATGTATCTGCAGGTAAACCACAGTCGACAGTAATGTAATCTTTCGTTTCTTTTACATTCATTCCTTGCACAAGTCTAGCAATATATGAGATTTTAAATGTAAAATTATCTAATAGTAACTGTTTATAATTCATAAATGGTGCTCCTTTCATAAAAATTAGTACCCGAACTCTTCGATTTTAAATATAACACATAAGTTATTTACCTTTTTCTATAAAAATATCTCTTTAATTTATGCGGTATAGCTTAAAAGAATTAAAAATGATATAACGTTGTCGGAATGAAAAAAGTGGTATATAATAAACATTAACATTACTAGTAATTATTTTAGGTATTCCTAGAATAAAGGAGCGATACATATGAAAATTACTATTTATTTCGGAAGTCATGAAGATCAAGATGTACGTACTATGGACTGTCATTTAGATGTAGAAGATACAGAAGAGATTGTTTCTGTATCATAATATAAATAAACGGGATAAACCCTATTCCCTACAGCGTTTAAGACACCTTTTACAGGTGTCTTTTTTGTTGTTTTTTTCATCAAAAACCCTTTACTTTAGAGTGTTTTAATAGTAAAATATACATATACGAACAAATGTTCTTTTACTTTAATTGTTCATGAAGGGATGATTTTTACAATGACTCAAGCAAAGCGCAGAGGAAGAAAAAAGCAAACACCTATTATTTCAAATACAGGCTTTATCGGCTCTGTCTTTATTGATACATTGGAGTTACAAAAGAAATCCTATTATTTCGCTCGTAAAAAACTTCAAATTGTTCATCATGTACTTGATGGTCTATCTGGAGCAATGAGCGCATTATTTAAAGAACATAATATCACTGCATACATGTCATGTGTGTATTTACATAACCAAAAGAAAATCGGCTTTGTTCTTTCAACAAAACCTTTTGAACAAAGTGATGGTGTGTCTTATTTTATAAATTATTTGATCGAAAAGAATTTTTATGGTAACGAAGATGTAGAATACCAAGAAGTATTTAATACAGGTTTTATCGGTGTAGTATTCGCTGATTTATCTAGTATAGATCGCTTTAATTTTGAGTTTGAAATGGGTATGTTAACAAAGTTAATGAAAGATATGATCATTCCCGTTAAAGAACTCTTTTTACGCCATAATGTACCGGCTTATATCTCCACTTCTCATTTAGATGAGCAAAACAAATTAGGTTTCGTACTTTCTGTAAAACCATATGATGAACGTGCAGAAGCAGATTTATACTTTGAAATGTATTTAAAAGAGCGTGGATTATTTATTGGTGATGAAGAAGATGATATTGATAAGATTGTTATTAGAAAGACAGCTGAATTACGATAAAAAAGCGCAGGGTCATCATCCTGCGCTTTTTTATCTGTAACAATATTAAATAGTTACGTTAAACACTATAATCTGTGGAATGAATTTCTAAATTCAACTTATTTGAATAAGCTTTATTCAAAATAAGAAATACTATACCTCCTGTAATTGGAAGCGTGTAGGCCGGAATATAATTTAATAATAGACCTGATAATGTCAGTGCTATCGGCTGCATCATTTTACCTATACTTAATCCAATACTGAGCACTCTTCCCCTATATTCATCAGGAACTTCTTTTTGCATGAAATAAATTAAAGGAATATCAATTAACGCTATTATTAGCCCGAAAGAGAACATAACAACACAATACGTAATAACGCATACAAAATCATTTGCTTCAAAACTTTTGAATAAAACTGGAATTCCTGAAATAATCATAAAAACTGCCAACATTGAACTTAGCTTTTTCAAAAGATAAGAGTAAGAAAAACGATTAGTTATCTTTTTCACTAAAATTGCACCAATTATCATCCCTACTGGAAAAGTTCCTTGAATGATACCAAATTGCTTCGAACTAAGATTGAGAACTGTGTTAATAATGTATGGTAATGGAACAGTTACAGCAAATCCTAAGAAGAAATTAAGCGAAATTAAAATATGAAACGTATTCTTTAAGCTTTCCCTCTCCATTAAGTAAAAGTATCCCTCTTTTATATCTTTAATAAAATTAATTTCTCTTATTGAACATTCTTCCTTTATATCGTGCCCGAACAATTTAAAGTGAATAAACAGTATGGATATGCCAGAAAGGATAAATGAAATACCGTTTATCATTATAAAAAGTTTTATGTCTACAACAGCAAAAACGATACCACCTAACATAGGACCGAGAATTAAAGATACAGAATCGATAATTTTACTTATAGAATTAATACTCATTAACCTCTCTTTAGAGACGATATTCGGTTTTGCGGATTCTAATCCTATTCCAAAAAACGTTGTAAATACTGTTAAAAGAAAAGTAGTAGTATAAATGATGAATAAGTTTAATCCATAATTACTGCTCAATATATAAACAGTAATTAATAAGCCTCCACTTAGTAAATCCATACAAACGACCAGTTTCTTTTTATCAACTTTATCTGCGATTACACCTGCAAATGGATTCATAACAATCATTGGAATCGTTCCTAAAATAAGCGTAATTGCGAAATTCCATGCTGATCCGGTTATTTGTAACACATATAATCCTAATGCGAAACTATAAATAGAGCTACCAAATATTGATACTGTTTTCCCAAATGAATAGAGATAAATATTTCTTAGTTCTTGAGTACTTTGCTCATTTTGTGAATGTATTCGTAAACGTCCCATAACTCTTTCCTCCCGTTTAACTTTGTATTACATACAGTGTAAGTTCTCGGGTCAACCCAATATCAATATGCTATTATTAAAAAGTTTTAAAAGAAAAATAAAAGAAGATGGGGTTAACCCCATCTTCTTCCGAAAAATGAATATGTATAAATTTCTTCTCCTTGAACGAAGAAATTTTCGTATTTCCCGCCTCTTTCCAAATAATTAGAAGTTCTTTCATCAATGGTTTGAAACTGTAGTTTTTGAATTTCTCCCTTAACTTTTGAAGAGGTAAAATTCTCTCGTAATCTAATTGATATATGACTATGTATGCTGAAATTTTTAAATAAAATATATGAGCTTAGCATATAACACTCTGGCTTAAAAAGTGGATTTAATTCATGCAACAAAAAGTTTTCATGCTCAAAACTATAATTACTTGTACCAGACTGATCAATGACAATATCAGCAGAATAATTCTGAATAGGTATGTTTAAAAAGTCGGCACAGATAAATAGAATGTTTCTTTTCGGGTTTCTTCTTTCAATTACATCTTTTAAAAATAAAAGTTTATTCAAATCTCGATCAACAGCAATATATAGGCAATTTCCTGGTAGTTCCTCATAAATATTTCGTAAAAAGAACCCAATACCAGATCCTAAATCAAGTAGTATTTTTTCATTTAAATCTAGTTGCATTAGTTTCTTTTTCGCCCATTCTCCTCCTCTTTGAACATTTTCCAAAAAAGCAGTATCAGTTTCATGGATATAATCCGAAATAGAATCTTCAAGTGATGTCTTTTCATATGCTTTACATGAGTTTCCAGCTGTTAAAACCCCTGAAATAATCGCGTATTCTTCACCACAATTACAAATTAACTTTCCCTCAACAATTTGATTCTTATTGATAATGCCATCTTCAAGAATCAAATTTCCGTTACACTTAAAACACTTAAATACATTAAGTACGTTTAAATCTATCCCTAAAATTGAATTCGAAATTTTAGGGATAGATAAATTATTTAACGCTTCCTTTAATTTATCTTTTTGTTCCTCTAATTTTTTTATTTCCTGTTCAATCTTTTCATATTTCAATTTAAATAAAGATTGATAAAAAGTATTTTTTTCGTAATCTATAGATTTCCCTAAATTTTTATAAAGAAAAAGATCTTTAATTTCATTTAAGCTAAATCCTAGCCTTTTGTACTCTAAAATAAGTTCCATATCTTTTTGACAATACTCATCAAAAAAATAGTGCCCACCTTTCTTTTCAGGAATAATGAGACCGAGGTCTATATAATGTCTAATCGTATCTACACTTACAGTATTTACTTCTGCAAACTTACTGATTTTCATACTATCACTACCATTTATATATTTGTTTATACATACTTCTTTATTATTTTAAAAAATCCTTTCATCTCCCTATACAAAATTATTTATGGTATGAAAAAGATGTAATTCATTTTAGGGTTCCGTCACATACTCATCCAGCTAAGCTTATATAAGTTTAGCTGGATGAGTTTAGCTATTCTTTTTTAATCTTGAATTTTGGCGTAAGTACTACAGTCTTTTTCTGTTTTCATTGAATTGGAATATGTAAGGTTACGTACTTTAACTATAGAGGACTTGTACTACCCGTTCCTATCAATTTCATAGACGTTTAGGATGTTATTTTATGGGAAGTGTTCTTGCTGTGGGATCGGCATTGTAAATATAGAATAGTCAAAAAAGGTACTCCTAGGAGTACCTTTTTTGACTATTCTATATATGCGAACGTTTTCAAAAATTATTGGATATAAATTGACGTACGCATTGTATTAAATGGCGCGTTTATAGATGTTTTTTGGTATTCAAATGTTCCTTGTTGATGTCCAGAAGCATCCCATTTGTAATACCAGCCAACGATTGGTTTTCCGCCGATTATTGTGGATCCAATACTTTTTACATTAGAACCATTCATTTTAGTAAATGGATTTTGACCGTATCCCATCTCTTTCGTTGTAATATATAAGTATTTTCCCCCGTGGTTACGTGATGTGCTAAAGCTGTTTGGGTTAATTGTTTCTACTCCGCCCAGCTCAGACTCTACTTGTACGACGTTTAGTGAAGTAAGTGGTGCTGCAGGTCCAGCTGAAGCTTCTGTTGCCATTCCTAAACCGACGAACGCTGTGATTGCTAACGATGAAATCCCTAGTGCTGCTTTTTTAAACATAAAAAACATCCCCTTCCATCTATTGTTTTCTCTTTCATTGCCAATATAATCCTAATAATCTTATATGTAAATAGATTGTAACTGTATAAATATTAGTGCGAATATTCTATTATATGTTTCTACAATTCTATTACTTAATATGAATGACTTACAGTGTAAAACGAAATACACATTACAACTTGATTCTATTATTTTCATTGTTAGCTAGTCTATCCCGAATTTAAACCGCATGAACAATTATTGCTATTTTTTGGGTTCATAAACATGTGTCTATGTTTGTTGTTACCATATAATAAAGTTACACTAAGCTGATGTCAGTACACGTAGAAACAATAAAAAAGAGCATATTTTAAAAGATTTATTAAAACATGCTCTTTTTTTATTAATTTGAATGAATCTTTCAGTAAAAAAGTGCATTGATTTGTATCCTTTATGTAATAGAAATAATCGTTTTAAAAATCTTGTTTTTGTGCTTTTTACTATTATTCTTAAAGATAATTTATTGAATGTTCTTATTGTACTCAAATTGATTTTGAATTCCTGATCTATCAATTTGAATCCAATACTCTGAAATTTTCCCGTTTTCAATTCTATATACCGCACTTGCTATTTGAATTATAGGGAGGCCTGTAGGTTCATATCCATCTATTTCTCCTATGTGTGTACCTACTTGCTTCCAGCGTACATATACTTTACTATCTTGTACTAATAATTCTTGAATTTCTAAAGAGAAATTTCCGTATACTTCAATCATCTCTCTTACATGCTCAGCATAATCTTTTGGCGATCTGTATACTGTTTGTTCCTCTTCAGATATAACTTGATGTGCCAATACTTTATCTGCCATATATCGATTTGAAAAGTCTGGATTATTCCCTGAACGCACTTCTTTGAAGAAATTTCTAACAATTAGTTCTGGTTTCATTAAACATCCCCCTTAAAAATAAATCCAATACTAATATCACCTGAATGTATTAGATAAGTGTTATATTACTCATTCTCACTCTTTCTCAATAAGCATGTCAAGTTTGTAGTGTTGGCATGAAAATTGTAAACTTTCTTATGCTTTGTATTCTTCCGTTCATTCTCGAAAATTTCTAACAACTCGTATTTACCATATTTTATATCCCATATTCCTAAGCTTCTTTATTCTAGAATGTGTTTACTACACTATTTATTTTTTCTTTTTCCCTTGCAGGAACAACTGTGATAACATTACCTTTATCATTTAAAGTCAGAGGATGATAGCTATCGATATGCTACCTACTACGTACTGGATGAAATCAAACGTTTATGTGCAATCCAGCTAATAGGGAAATGATTCATGTGAAAAAGGAGATGCTATAGGTACTATAGCATCTCCTTTTTATGTACTGATTCATAAAGAAAGACAGCGATTCTTCCTCTACCTTTGTTGTGCTATCTTTTTTGGATTAAGTCACCATGTAGTAGTAAATAAAAATGAGCTAAGTTTAAAAAACTAGTTGATATACATGGAATCAGGTACAGACATTAAAACATAAAAAAGGTCTCCTACTATTCCACTAGTAAAAATAATAAATCCCATATTACGTATTCCTTTAATTTTTGACCGTAATCCAATGATTCCAGCTAATAGCCCAGTTAAAGAAAATAGAATCCAGTATAATTCTGTAGGAATATCAAGAAGTTTATTCTCAGAAATCCCCATTCCCCAAAAAATAAAAGGCAGTACGACAAAGGAAAGGCTAAGTAATCCTAGTATACTTACGAGTAAGTTACGATGTTTAATCCCATTAATAATTAAATACAATCCACCAAAAAATCCGCATAACACAAGATAAGGCATATAGTAGATCCAAAGTAAACTCAAAATGATCATATGTAATTCCCTCCAATTTTTCTGCATTCTCTATAATTTTAAGGGGTTATTTGACTGTCTGAATCCGTTGCTAATTGATTCATTTGATTTAGCGCTTCTTCTAAATCAAATGAATTAAACCAACGGTAATCCTGTTTGTCTAAAATACGATAATGCTGACTAATCAGATTTTGTTGTAAACGAAAGTTCCCTTTTTCTTGAATCTGTTTCCACCAGACTTTTCCTCCCAATGTTTTTTCTTTGAAATTGCTAGTGCTACTGTGGGCCATTGTTTCGATTACTACTAATGGATCATCCCCAAGAGCATTCTGTAAAACTTCACTATCTCTAAACAATGCACAAATAGCAATGGTGTTGGTCCAGCCTGCATTCGTTCTCCCTTTCTCAATTTGAACAAGCGTTTTTTTTGATATCCCGAGAATTTCAGCCATTTTATCTTGCGTATATCTTTTTTCAGTACGTATTAACTTTATTTTCGTTGAAATGAGTTCAATTGTATGGTCTTTATTCACTTTCTCTCCTCCAAAAGTAACTAATGTTTTATTTAGTGTAATTTTACACTAAAATAACCCCGTTTTCAACTCGATCCTCCCTAAATCTTGTAAGAAATAATCGGATAAGCCATAAAAAGAGCATTCCACAGTTTTCTATGAGGTATTGAGGAATCATCGATTTCTAAGCTCGATGGAGATTTGGCAGGGATCCATTTCATTTTAATTAAATAAAAAACCCGTGAATGATTCACGGGTTTTACTTTAATAACTAATTGCTATTGTTCCCTCACCTGCATGAACAGCAAATGAAATCGGTAATGGATATAGTTTGAAGTCCATTTCAGGGAATGCTTGTCTTATATCTGAAATCCATTCTTCAGCTCCATCTTTGTCATTAGCATGGAACATATGAAGTACTTTAGGTAATTCTTTTTCAAGCTCATTTTTAATATATTCTCGACATTTTTGGATTTTACGAACTTTCTTTTCAAGTAAAAGTTCGCCGCCTTTTACTTCTAATATTAAGTTGACACTTAATAAACTTCCAAGTAAAAATTGAACTCCCTTTACACGTCCACTTGCATACAAACCTTTTAAGCTCTTTGGAAATACATGAAAAGGTCTTCTTTTTTCATCTACTAATGTTTTGTGTATATCTTGTAAAGTCATACCATCATTGTATAACAATTTCGCTTTTCTAATTAGTTCATCCATTGGATAACTTGTCGTTTCACTGTCTAATACCGTTAATGGGAACCCAGCCATTTCTGCAGCTAATTTCATGTTTTGATAGGTTCCACTTACTTTTCCGCTAATAGCAACTGCAAATCCTTCTTCATATTCTTCTTTGCATTTCGTAAATAACTCTACCATTTCCCCAATGTTAGGTTGTGATGTAGTGACTGTCTTACCTTCGTTTAACGCATTATAAACACGTTCACGTACACCTTCTTCACAATCTTTGTACGACACACCATCAATAATAACTTCGATTGGGATAACAAAGTTATCTCCTTCTGTTGTAAAACTCGCAGTTGTACTATCAGTAATCCAAGCAACACGCTTCATGTTGTTCCTCCCTTAATTCAATTCCTCTTTTCTAATTTTTCTATATATTTATGCTATGAAAAGAGAATATCCCTGTAATAGTAACAGGACTTTATTGTTTTGGCTATAGTAGATGAAAATTAAATGTGACTATTTCTTGTCTGTTTCACCAATAAAAAAAGAAAATCGGAGCATATGTCCGATTTTCTTCTTCCATACATTATTTAAAATTTTCATTATCTAAAATTACAACATAATCATTCGTCAATCGCCCAGCTTCTTTCGTATAACTGACAAGCCTTTGTATGTTATCACAACAAATTTTTGCTCCCCATACGAGTAAGGGTACGCCGATAAAATCGATATGAAACCTCCTAGAAAACAGACCACCAAAAGTCATTGGTAAAGGCACTGTTGGTGATGTATTAGAAAAAATAATCTTTTCATGGCTTTCATAATGTTTTTGTAGAATCTCTCCTAAATGCTTCATCGCAGGTACAACGACTTTTGATGCGCCGCATCCAATCGTATATACAGGATTGCCATTTTCGTCTATTCCATGAAAAATAATTTTCCCCATATCTTCTGTTTTTAATTTATTGAAGTACTCTACATTTAATATTTCTTCTTTCGTTAACTTCCGATCAGTTGGTAATTTATTTAAATGATACGCTGCAGCTAGTGAAGTTGTATGTGTACCACCGAAGTCTGTGTAAATGAATATCATATTATCATCCCTTGTTGTAAATGTTCAATGTTATTTAGTATTACCGTTCATAGCATTGTTAAACAAGGGAAGAATGAAATTACGCTTTTTGTGTTAAATCATTATATTTTTTCCAAATATAATATCTTCTACTAATTACAGTACCTAATGTGATACATAAAAAGGCATTCGTTACAATCGTTAATGTTTGATGCGTACTGCCAGAAAACATACTCTGCTTAATCACAACTTTTGCACCTAAAATACCAAGTAGAATAATTGTACTTAACCAATTTCCCTTTCGTATTACATGACCAGTTTCACTATCTAATCGAAATGTTAATGCTTTTCCCCTAATAACCCCAAGACCCAATCCAATACCGAGCATTGCAACAAATAGTAGTACTTGTAATATATTTAATTGTCCCATATGAATAATGGACTGGATTGTTACGAAGCACAGCAAAGCCGGAATGATCCAAATACGATTAATATTCACTTTATATTCCTTACCTTGCATTAATATAATTATAAGAATAACAAGTAGAATAACAAATAGAATATCCATTTAGAGTCCTCCTATATACTTGTTTGCCTTTGAAAATTATATTCGCCTCTTTTCATCCCATACTTGAAATACGATAGCTACTTTAAAGTGTATAATGTGGAATGTAATTTCCCATCAATCTTACTCATTAGTTATAAAAATAAAAAGACATACTTATTACTCGTACGTCTTTATTATTACATTCATAAACTCGTTTAACCTTTATCATTACTTAACATCTTTAGAACTAGTTTTATCTACTACTTGCATATTAAATGTAGCAGCTAGCTTTAAAGTGATTTTATAAATAAAATAACCAACAATAGAACCTAGAACGTTACAGATCACATCATCAATATCAGTAATACGTGCCGATCCACTAAATAAAGACTCAATTAGTTGTAATAATTCAATACTAACTGATATGGTAAATCCTAATAAAATAGTATTTTTAATCTTTTTATATGTATCCCATATAATTGGTGCTAAAAAACCTAAAGGTATTAATAATAAAACGTTCCCACCAACATTTCTTACGATTAGACCGATCATAAATAGGACATCACCATCATAAGCACTTCCTATTTGACCAATATCCTTAAAAATTGATGCAAAGGGAATAATATTAACTGAACGACTAAGATTTTCAGCACTAGAAGGAAAACCAATTGGTAAAGGAAATAAAGTTACGGCAACAACCATACAAATGTATACTACGAATAGAAAACGAATTAATTCTTTCCACCAATTTACATTTTTTTTATTTTTCATCCCAATTAAAATACTTCGTACAATTAAATAGGAGATGACTCCAAAAACAATAAACATACTACCGTTTAATATATACAAATTTTCCCCACCTCTTTAATATTACATATAAATATCGATATACAATCATAAAACAGTGTTAATCAATTACAGAAAGTCTTCATTTAATAATTAAAATGAAGACTTATACAGAGTACATTTCAAGGCAGATGCAATTATGAACTCTTTTAACTTTTTCAAAAAGATTTTTCTAGTTCTTTCATTAATTTTTCAGGTCCTGCTCCTTTATTCGAAGGAATAACTAATGTAATTCCTAAGTCTGGATAAATGGCCGAGCGAAAACTAACACCTGGATCATAGCCCATTATATGATATTTAAAAATATTATTTTGTCTTGTTTCAATCCATATTCCATAGCCGTAAAACTGATTATTATTTACTTGAATATGAGAAGTTAAAAGTAAATTAGTATATTCTTGGCTTAATATTTCATAGTTAAATAATGCTTCCCAGAACTTAAGCATGTCTGGTGCGGTAATATAAGCACCGCCATCAGAACCACCTTTTATCGGTATGGAATATGCATTTGTTCTCCATTTTTGGTTATTTACATCTTTTATATATCCAAGAGCGGTGTGCTTTGGTAATGTATCTAAAGAGAAATAGCCGGAATCATTCATGCCAATTGGATTCAATATTTTTTGCTCTATATATTCCGCAAACTCAAGTCCTGTTTGCTCTTCTATTATTAATCCAAGTAAGATAAAGCCTGCATTGTTGTAGTGAAACTTACTTCCTGGTGCAAACATCATATTATTGTTTTGAAATAATGGTAAAAAGTCTTTTAAACTTTTTAAAAGGTACATAGGTGTTTGCTTCCAAAGATCCTCAAAGTTATCCATTATACTTTCGTCAAAATAATCTGGAATACCAGAACTATGTGTTAAAAGTTGGTGTATTGTAATATCATCATTGAAGTTTGGAAATTTAATATGTAGACAATCTTTTAACTTTGTATGAAAAGTAATTACACCTTTTTCAACAAGTTGACAGATGCCGATTGCAGTGAATAATTTACATCCTGAAGCAATTCCGAATTTTGTTTGTAGTGTATTGTTTATACATTCACTTCTATTTGCGTAACCAAACGCCTCTTCATAGATTAAGTTTTTTTCTTTTTTCACTAAAACTACCCCAGAGAAATCTATATTCCGATACATCTCTTTTACAATTTTGTCTATTTCCCCTTTTGTTTTTATCACGACAACCACCCTTGTCTTTTCTTATTGTTCTTTCCCCTTATTATTTTTCCATATAAAGGAGAAAGAACCCTTTAATTGAATACGATAAATTATTAATAAGAACACAAAATTCATTTCGAATTTATTGATTCATCGGAACCCCACTTAAATTGTGATGGTAATAAAGTAAATACACACAATACGATAGTTATAAACAGCATTCCTAATGTTCCTACAATGACTACAAGTTGTATAGAAATGAATTGCGTTGCAACAGCGGACAATATTGTAATAAAAATTGTTACTACTGCAATAAAGAGCCCATATATACTCCCAATCCGTCCCATCATATGAACAGGAACGTTATTTTGGTAAAATGTATAATACCCTGTATTTGCATATGCCATAGAGAAAGATAAAATAAGAAATCCGGTAGCAGCTATTAAAAATCCACTTGAAAAAGCGTAGATTAAATATCCGAGTGCGATGAATAATGATCCTATCCCAATTAGAAATGAAGGTGCTAATCTTTTTGATAAAATTGTATTTGTTATGGCGCCTAAAATACAGCCCGCTCCACCAATACTTACTAAAAAGCCATACTCACTATCTGTTAACAATAAAATTTCTTTCGCAAATGATAATTCAAGTGAATCAGTTGCGGTAGCTAATATCATCATTCCTTGGAATAAGAAGTACACACATACGACATACACATGTTTTCTACTAAAATTTATAACAGTGTTCCAATCTTTTTTTAATAGTGAAATAGATATTGTATTACTAGGTGAATGAGAAGCTTCTTTTTTATCAAGATTAGGTAAAAGTAGTGTAATTAATCCTGATAAGAGAAATGCTATAGTATTCATATATATAGTAAACTCTGGTGTACTCGCTATTAATAAAGCTCCCGCTACCGCCGGACCAATTAAAAATGCACCGGATGATATTAAGCTACGTAGTGAATTGAAACGTTGTCTTTGCTCTACTGGAATTAATTTCGTCATATACGTCATAGTAGTCGGCTCATAAATCGCGCTGGCCATACTTATAAAGAATACGAATACATAAACAATCCAAAGTGATGAAAGTAAAGGTAACATAGCAATACATATTGCACGATATATATCAAGGTGTATCATTAATTTTCGTTTATTTAAACGATCAATCATACTTCCTGACCAAGCGTTTGTAAATAAAGCGGCTAGTGGCTTTATTACATATAAAGTAGCAACAGCTAAGGCTGAGCCACCCATATTATAGACAATTACATTCAGTGCTATTAAGTAAATCCATGCACCTAAATTCGCAATACCAACTCCGGACAGTAGTAATAAAGGATATTTCCAATCTTTAAGTATTTTTTTCACTTTAGGCCCCCGCTTTCCATATTGTTTTAAAACAATAAAAAATCCCACCCCCAAGACTTATAGTCTTAGGGACGAGATTTATCATCGCGGTGCCACCCTAGTTTATTAATATGTCGCCATATTAAACTTATCAGGTACTGCATTGTTTTCATGCTTATACCGTAGCTCTATAACGGGAGCTCCCGTCACACCATCCTCTTATAAAAGATTCCGATGTACTGCTCAGAGGCTTGGTTCAATAAAGAATTTTTGCTCCTTTTCAGCTTTATGGAGCTCTCTGTGAAAAATTCATTTTATTTACTCTTCTCTTCACTGCATTTGATTTTTTCCATATTATCACATATATATTTAACTGTAAATAATAAATAATCACATATTTAAAATTATGCCAATGTTAACAGTCTTATTTATTATTTTTTCTAAAAATTACGGTGCGTGAAATTACTAGAATCTCTAAAAAAAAGAGCCTCTTATATATAGGCCCTTCACAATGTCCAAATTAATTCGTATTTGCCTCTACTAACGGTTGTAGCGGTGGTTCTAATTCTAGTTTTAACGTATCACCTTCTTGTAAATCTTGCCCTTTTTCAATACTTTGATTTGTTACATAACCCGTCCCTGAAGTTTTTAAATCTAAGTTCAAAAGCTTAGAGAAATACATAACATCACGCATGGACCAACCTTTTATATTTGGCATTTTTGCGTTATTTCCCAATAGAAATATGCGATCTCCTTCACTCATTACCTCACCAGACTGTGGGTATTGTTTTATTATTTTTCCTTCTCCTAAAATAACCGGCTGTAGCTTCTCTTTTTCTACACTTTCCTCTGCTGTATCCATCGATTGATTCACATAACTTTGTACTTTTAATTGAGATTGCTTCGTTGCATCTGCAATTTGTTTTTCTGTATATGGTTTCACCTTTAAATATTCAAGACTATTTTTTATAACTGGTTTAAATATTTCAGCAAGAGGCTGGGCTCCATACTCGTCTCCCTTTAATTTCGGCTGCTTAATAGCTAAATATACGATTAACTCTGGGTCATCAATTGGAGCCATTCCTAAAAATGAAAAAATATAATTTTCTTTTCCTTCCATATATCGTCCATTTTCAGGGTTCGGAATTTGTGCTGTTCCTGTCTTACCTCCAATTGGATAACCATCCACTTTATACATTGTACCAGTTCCTTTTGAAGACGTAATAACACGCTCCATTAAGCTTCTTACCTTGTCCGCTGTCTCGTTTTTTATTGGATTCCCAATTTCTTTCGGTTGATTTTCCATAATAACTTGTTTGTTTGTTGGATTTACAACTTTATCAACGATATATGGTTGCATCATTTTCCCGTCATTTGCTATTGCCGTAGCGGCTTGTATTAATTGAATAGGAGTGACAGTGGAACCTTGCCCGAAAGAAGTTGTAACTTGTTGGATTTGTGTGTTTAATAATAATGTATTTTTACTTTCTCCGGGTAAATCTATTCCTGTTTTTTGATTGAAACCAAATTTATTCATATATTGCTTAAATTTATTCGGTTTTAATAACTGATCTTCTAAAATAGAAAAAGCTACGTTTGACGATCTTTCAAAGCCTTCATCAAATGTAATTGAGCCCCATCCAAATCCACCATTATGGTCCTTTATATCTGTTGAACCAACCAAATATTTTCCTGATTGAAAATATTCTTTCCCGTTATATACACCTTCATTAATAGCAGCAGCTAACGTAAACACTTTCATTGTTGAACCTGGTTCATATGCGTTTGCAATTGGATCATTTAAAAAGTATTCGATATCGCCTTTATTAGGATTATAACTAGGCTTACTAGACATCGCTAAAACCTTACCAGTTTTTGGATCTGCAATAATTCCTATTAACATAGAAGGATCATAGTGTTGATGTGCTTTGTTCATCGCTTCTTCTAAAAAACTATTAATTTGCTTATCAAGCGTAAGATATACGTTATTTCCATGTTTAGCAGGTTCTACTTTACCTATGTCATTTGTAAGTGGGATACCTCTTCGTGTTCCTACATATTCTATATTCCCGTTCGTAGAGCGCAAATATTTATCCAAACTTTTTTCAAGTCCAAATTTCCCTTCCGTATTTCCTTTATCATCTGGTCTAGCAAAACCAAGTATATAGGATGCAAAATCTTCATTTGGATACACTCTTGCTTTTTCAGGCATAAAAGATACACCCGGTATTTTTAATTTCCTAATTTTCTCCTTCGTTTCTCTAGATAAGTTCCGACCAATTTTTCCAATTTCAACTTGTGTGCGTCCTTCATGAAAATTTTTTATTACTTCCTCTTTATCAATTTCAAGTACATCAGCTAATTGTTGTGCCGTTTCATCACTATTTTTCACTTTATCTTTTCCTTTTAAATTCACAACAACTCGATACGTTGCGGAATCTTGTACTAGTACCTTTCCAGTTTGGTCATAAATTGTGCCACGGTTTGCTTCTAATACTCCATTTTTATTATGTTGTTCATTCGCGAGATCTTTTACATCCACATTATGCACGACTCCTACTGCTTGTATATAGAATATACGCAAAAGCATAGTAAGAAACAAAACAATAAAAGCAATCATCATATATCGAGCACCTTTATTCGTTTGAAGTTTATGCATACTTATCTCCTTTCATTTGTAATTGATTTCTGCGAAGATGCACTTTAAAATATGTAGTTTTTGTTTTTATTTTCGATACTATATGTTTCGAAGTTTTCTGTTTAATTCCTTTAAAACAAAACCAACTATTATTATTTTTGGTTTAATTTTATTCATTTATAGTACGGTATGTGAAATTAATGAATATTCAAATAAAAATACATTTTTTAAAGTTAGCTTTCCTTTATCGTGTAAAGAGAGACTAAAAACATTTATTTGCTATATAGATAAGTAATTTCTTCAAGTGTTTAACATGAATATTCTAATTGGAAAAATAAGGTTGTCTAATGATAGTATTATTACAATAGATTTTTAAACGCGTCGGGAGGTGTTGTTTTGGAGAAGGAAGTAAAGAGCGAAGTAATTAAAATTATAGCCGTGACTGTTGTAGGTGTAATCCTTATATTATCGATACCGTAACTTTTTAACTATTTTTCGTAACCTGGCTGTTATAATATATAATGTAAAGCTCTCCTAAATAAAAAAATTTGAGATTACCGATAATAATGTTATTATTACACCCCTTACTGTACTCATATTTCCTACATTATTTACTCTAACTACTTGTTGACAATCATCAGTTCTTTCTACATTTCATTTCCAATACCATTCTTTTATTCAATAAAAAAAGTTCCCCCTATGGATACCCAAGGTGGGAACTTTTTTAAACCAAACTTATAAATAGTAGATTTTAACCCTAAGCTATATGGTTATATTTTGCTAAAAAAGGAATTCGTTTTGCTACCAACGCATACATTTTGAAAACGATTTTTGCGATTGGTTCAAATATTCGTTTATTCTGCAACAACAAGCCGCTTGTTATAATTGTTATTACAGCGGCACCAATTACATCTAACGGGAAATGAACACCTACATACAAACGTGATATGCCAACTAATACCGCCCAAATAAGCGCTATATATTTAAGTTTTTCTCCTCTAAGCATAAAGACGAACGCAATCGAAAATACAAGTACAGAATGATCGCTCACGAATGATGAATTTTCTGCATGTGGTACTAATTGATGCACATCATGTGCTATAAACGGACGCGGATGGTAATATACCGCATGAATGAAAACATTTACTAATAATGCAATCATTACAGAAAGTGTCGTATATAACACTGTGTATTGTTTTCTTATCGCTTTCTCTTTTTTTCCATTATGAAACCATAAGATAAACATAAATAGAATCGCCACATATGCAGCGCTATTTGTAATAACAATCATTACCTTATCTAATAGTGTAGATGTACCGGCTAAATTGTTTATCCATTGAAATACTGTGTAATTCACGTTACTCTCTCCTTAACTTTTCTCATCGTTCTTAAAATAAAGATACGAGTTTACTTGATTTACACAGTATACAACATTTAGTCACATTTGGATTTTCACTTTATTTGTTTTTACTATTTTTCATTTTACAATTATGTAACTATTTACATGCGTTAAAAATATATATTGTTAAAAAACCTTTCTAAATAACAAAATTAAAAATCTATACATACATAAAATACATACCATATTGATATAAAAATATTAGTTGTTAAATCATATTTTTATTCCATACGTAGAGCGATATTACCAAATTGTTCGCCTTGTTCCATACGATTTAATGCCTGAACTGCTTCTTCTAACGAAAAACTTTTATCCATAATTGGTTTAATTTTATGTTTTTTTATAAACTGAATCATTTCATTAAATTCCTCACGGCTTCCCATAGATGTTCCCATAATATCGATTTGATTATAAAATAATGCACGTAATGGCAATTCAATTTTATCTCCTGAGCTTGCACCAAAATTAACAATTCTTCCATTTGGTTTTAATACATCAAAATATTTTAAGAACGTCGCAGGACCAATACTATCTATAATTAAATCTACTTTTTCTCCTTGCAAGCTCTCTTCCCAATTTCCAGAACTATTAAAAGAACAGTCTGCACCATATTTTTCAGCAATCACTCTTTTGTTCTTTGACCTTGAAGTAACACTTACTTTTGCACCAATTGCTTTCGCAAATAACATGGAAAAGGTTGCCACACCACCGCTTATTCCTGGAATTAAAACATGTTCACCGCACTTCAATCTCCCCTTTGTAAAAAGTGCTCTATATGCAGTTAATGCCGATAATGATAGAACACCGGATTCTTCCCAAGTAAGATATGACGGCTTTTCCACTACATTTTCAGCTGGTACAATTACATATTCAGCAAACGTTCCATCTTTCGGTCCACCTAACACTTCAGGTAACTCTGGCACATTAGCAATACTATCCCATCCAATACTAGGATTAATAATAACCTCGGTATGTAGTGAAATATTTGAAACCCCTTCTCCGATTTCTGTAACAATGCCCGATCCATCTGATCCTATTACTAATGGTATATCCATTTCTTTTCTATTATTTATTATAAATAAGTCTCTATGATTTAACCCTGCAGCTTTTAACTTTACTTTTACTTCACCAGCATTAGGAGTTAATTCAGATAAAATTTTATATTCTAACCCCTCTAAGCCTTTTTTATATTGATGTATAATTGCTTTCATTGTTTCATTCCCCCTTAATATTTTTAATGTACTAGAAACATCGAAATAAATAAAACAATCTGTCTCCAATAAATAGAAAGAAAGTATATTTTTATGACAAAACAGAAAATCCTTCCTTTTAAAAAGCAAAAGAAGGATTTATCAGTACTATTGTCAAAACTATTTAGATAAAAAACTGTAAATTTAACTTTAATTAATTCTAGCCAATTCTATTATATTTCGAATAAATGGCGCTTTTGCATTTGTATACGACACACGATCAAAAGGATATGTAGCTGCAAGCCCCTCTTTTAGTTCTCTATATTCTTTACGTGCCCATTCATGTTTTTTTAGAAAGTCTCGAAACAAAAGATTATTTCTCCATTCCTCGCTATTATAAATATAAACATGCAAATGATGAGTACCCGCTCTCCATTTCCCCTTTCTGAAAAACCGCCAACTTGGTGTTTCTTTTGGGACATACTCATATCCAATTTTCGAAAGGATATGAGTCCACTTTTCGGTAATTTGTAAATCCGTTACGCCAATCATCATATCAATAAGAGGTTTAGCGCCTAACCCTTCTACGGCAGTGCTTCCTATATGTTCAATAGCAACGATTTCTTCCCCTAATAAAGAATTAAATTTGTATCTTTCCTTTAAGTATTCTTCATGCCAGTCTTTTTGATAGGATTTTATAATAATTTTTTGATCCATTTTATTTGCCTCCTAAAAAGCTTTTATCATTATATTTATAAAATTGCATGTTATTAATATAGGATTTTCACAAAATATGTCGAATATTAAAACATACAACTTTATTATAATAAATGCGAGGTACATTATGAAAGATATTCCAGTTGAAATTCAGTTGAATCAAGTAACATTACAATTAAAAGAGCATCATAATTTTGATTGGCTTTTGAAATTAGGAACTGTATTTGCCGTTTTTGACCAGCAAGATTCGGGTAATATATGTTTTGGTGTAGAAAAGGATGGTCATAAGAAATTTATTAAATATGCAGGGGCACAAGCAATTGCATATAATGGAACTCCAGAGGCCGCTATTGAAACATTAATAAAATCAGTTTCCCTTTACGATGAATTAAAACACGAATCACTAATAACTTTAATTGAACACTTTCCAGTACAAAATGGATATGTTTTAATATTTGATTGGTTTGATGGGGAATCGCTTCACCCGCATTGGAGTTTCCCACCTCCTGAGAAATATAAAAATCCAAACTCTCCATTTTATAAATTTAGACATTTAACTGTTGTGGAACGAATTTATTCATTGAATGCCATTTTTTCTTTCCATGCTCATGTAGAACAGAAAAACTATGTAGCTATAGATTTTTATGACGGTAGTATTTTATATAATTTTAGTACAAATGAGACGAAGATTTGTGATATTGATTTATACTCTATAAAACCATACATAAATAAAATGGGAAGACTATGGGGTTCCTCTCGTTTTATGTCTCCTGAAGAATTTGAGTTAAACGCTATAATTGATGAAAAAACAAATGTATTTAATATGGGCGCGGTAGCTTTCGTACTTTTAGGTGGTGAACAAGATCGTTCCTTTATAAAATGGGATGCAAGTAAAGAATTATATGAGGTTGCCTCTCGTGCTGTAAATGAAAACCGTGCAGAACGGTATACATCAGTAAAAGAATTTTATGAAGCATGGTTAAAAGTATCTCGTGCTAAAATGATATAAACTCTATATTTTTAAAACAAATATAGAGTTTATACTTTTATCATGTATAATACATATGAAATGGAAATTCAGAATAACGAGGCTAATATTATGGACTTTGTTTATATTAATCAAAATGTATTAAATAATCTTCTTTACATTTTAAGTAGTATATTTATTTTTTATTTTATATATGATAGTGGGCGCTATTTGAAGAAACATAAAAAACTGCTTATTATTCTTTGTACGAGTATCCCACTTATTTTATGTATGCGATACCCTATCTATATGGATGAAAGTTGTATTCATGATTTAAGACAAATCCCAGTAATAATAGGTACACTTTATGGTGGATTCCCTGTCGGCATTATATTGTTTACTATTTTATTAATTACAAGAGTTTTATTTTATGGATTTAACATGTTAACAGTTATCGTTTATGGCACAATGTTCATCATAACAGCATTCGCATCTACAAAATTTAATAGATACAATAGAAAGGTTAAAGTAGCTTTTGCTATGTTTTTAACTTTTTTCCTAGCAATATTTACAACTGTGATTGTACTAACATTATCAGAATTTGAAGTAAATAATTTATATATTATTTATTTCATATTATTACCGACTACTTTAATGTTATTTATTGTTTATTTTAATGAAGTTTTAAAAGATGCAGTATTTATGCGCTCAAAATTAATTAAAATGGAAAAGATGGAGATCGTTAGTCAACTTGCTGCTAGTATATCGCACGAAGTAAGAAATCCCTTAACTGTCGTAAAGGGATTTACACAACTTTTAAAAACACCAAATTTATCTCCTGAATCAAGGGACGAATACATTGAACATATACTTGAAGAATTAAATCGTGCGCAAGAGATTATTGATGACTATTTAACGTTTGCTAAACCAGCACCAGAAAAACTAGATCATATTTCAATAGACCAAGAGTTAAATCGAGCTATTAATATGATATTGCCATTATGTAATATGAATACGATACATATTACAAAAGATTTCTCAAAGGCAACCATTGTTGGTAATAAACAACACTTTCAACAATGTTTTTTAAACTTAATAAAAAATAGTATTGAAGCAATGCCTAATGGTGGTACCTTAAATATATCCTCCACTATAAGCAATAATAAAGTTATAATACGAATTGAAGATAGCGGAATTGGAATGTCACAAGAGCAAATTAACAGGTTTGGCGAACCTTATTTTAGTACAAAATCAAAAGGTACTGGTTTAGGTACGATGGTTGCTGTTAAAATTATTGAAACGATGCATGGTAATTTAAAAATCCAAAGTACCGTTAGTAAAGGAACGGCTTTAACGATTACATTCCCAAAAGATAAAAATATATAACAAAGAAAAAAGGAGCATAATAGCTCCTTTTTTCTTTGTCTCGATACATAAGTATCTTCTATGTTTTTTAAGTTTACATTTGTGAAGACTAATTAAAAATTAGTATCCTCCGCCCCAACAGCTGCATCCTACAATTATTAATAAAATGAATAACACAACTAATAAAGCGAAACCTCCACCAAAACCACAAGAACCACCGTAACTCATATTTTTTCCTCCTTTTGGTTTGAAAACTAATAGGTAGTTGATCATTTTAACTGGTTCGTATTATACATTATGTATATATCCCTTTTTTGAGCATGTCTACTTAAAAATAAGTAAAAGCACTCGATTGCGAGTGCTTTAAAATGGATACCAAAAGTTTTGAAATACAGTTAGTTTTAAATATACTGCAACCATTAAAATAAAAACACCTGTAAATAAAGCAATGAAATCACCACTTTCCGCTTTACTTGTATAGAACCACGTACGTTTATCCTTCTTTCCAAACCCTCTTAAATCCATTGCATTTGAAACGGTATCGATTCTTTCTAAAGAATGAGTGATTAGCGGCCAGAAAATTAAAATACGGTTTTTCATACGAATCCATAAGTTCGCTTCTCCTTTTTCAAAAGCTACTCCTCTCGCTTCTTGCGCATGTTTAATAATTTGATATTCGGACTGAATATCAGGTATATAACGTAGTGCAATATTTATTGCATATGTAATCTTATAATGAATACCAAGTTTACTTAAGCCACTTACAAATTCACTTGGATCTGTCGTGTAAATAAAGATAAGTGTAAATGGTAACAACGTAAAATATTTTAATGAAAGTGTAACTGCATAAAATAATGTTTCATATGTAATTGTTGCATAACCAATATGTAAAAACGAAGTATACGATCCAGTTAATTCAGATCCATGAGTCGGTGTAATTAATAAAATCATAACCGTGTTTAATAAACTAAATGTAAATATAACAGTAAAAATAAGTAAAATTTTACGAAGTGGAATTTTAGCAAGTAAGAGTCCGATACATCCAAACATAAATAAAATTAGTAATATGCGAAAATCAAAAAACATAAAAGTAAGCGTCATAGAAAATATAAACAAAACTAATTTCACAGCCCCATCCATACGACGAAAATATGTATTATGCATTTTCCTCCCTCCTACTAACATTGCAATAAAGTTCCATAAACTTTTCTGGACATGAAATTTCACTAAATGTAACAAGCTCGAATAAAGAACTCTCTCTTAGATTGGCTCTTTGTAACGTTTCTTTATGTCCTAATACAGTAGTTGCAGTATTATCCGCAATGATTTCTCCCTCATGTAGAACTACCGCTCGGTCTGCATATTCTAATGCTAGATTCATATCGTGTGTTATAAAAATAAAGGATATTCCCTTTTTAGCCAGGTTTCTAATAAATGACATAAACTGTTTATAATGATAATAATCTTGTCCAGCCGTCGGTTCATCTAATATGATAAGTTTAGGATTTGTTGTTAATACAGATGCGATAGTTAATCTCTTTTTCTGCCCATAGCTTAATGCCTGAATTGGCCAATTACGAAATGGATATAAACCACAGATTTTTAATGATTCTTCAGCTCTATAGTTAACTTCTTCCTTAGGAAACTTTTTTAATTTTAATGTGAATGAAACCTCTTCTAAAACAGTAGGTTGTGTAATCATATGATTTGGATTTTGCATCACATAAGAGATCATCTCCCCACGCTTACGAATAGACCAAGAACTAATATTTTCTCCATCTAATAAAATCCCTGCATTACTTGTTTTATTTATACCAATAAGACTGTGAGCTAATGTTGATTTTCCAGCTCCATTGTGTCCTAAAAGAGCGATAAGTTCTCCTTTACTTATCGAAAAGTTTATATTTTCCAATACTCTTTGTCTATTAGGATAGGAAAATGATAAATTCTCTACTCTTAATAATTCTTTATTTTTAGTAGCATCTTTTAAAAAAACTTGCTTCTGCATCCATTCTTTTAAAACGCCACTAATTTTTTCCTTTTGAATTTTTTCCAGTGGATATATTACGGCATTATTACTATCAAAATGTAATCTCTTTAATGCTTCAATATAAATCGGCTCCCTTAAGCCAATACGAGGCAATATATTTGATGCTAATATTTCTTCCGGAGTCCCTACCGTAATGACTTTACCTTCATCAATTAAAATCATTTTATCTAAATCCAATTTTAATATTTCTTCTATTCGAT
Source organism: Bacillus cereus group sp. N24 (assembly GCF_016483345.1). NCBI lineage: Bacteria > Bacillati > Bacillota > Bacilli > Caryophanales > Bacillaceae > Bacillus > Bacillus cereus group sp. N24. The sequence continues at coordinate 64,579 of NZ_JAEHCA010000018.1, read as the reverse complement.
GTTCAATAATTACAATTGTTTTATTAGTTTGTGCATGTATATCTTTCATAAGTTCTATCGTATGTATGGCGCTTAGCGGATCTAAGTTTGCTAAAGGTTCATCGAACAATAATATATCCGCATTTGTTGTTAAGAGACCTGCAAGAGAAACCGTTTGTTTTTGTCCTCCTGATAATTCATGCGGACTTTGTTTACGAAAAGTATGCATCTTTACCTTTGTTAATGAGTCTGCAACACTCTTTTTCATATCATCTTGATTTACACATTCATTTTCTAAATAAAAAGCGACATCTTCTTCTACTGTAAGGCCAATAAACTGAGCATCTTGATCTTGTAATATTGTTCCTACATGCTTACTCTGTTCAAAAATACTGCCTTTCCTCGGGTCTTTACCAGCAATTAATACGTTACCAGTACTAATCCCTTCATACGAAAATGGGATTAGCCCATTAATACAATGAGCTAATGTCGACTTCCCAGAACCGCTTCGTCCAGCAATTAGTACTTTTTCTCCAGGGTTGATATGAAATGTAATATCTTTCAAAGTAGGCTGCGCAGCATGCTTATATTGAAAGCTGAATTCTTCAAACGAAATAATTGGTTGCATGTTAACATCCCTACTTTTCAATTTTTAAATGTGTATGTTTTTTATTCGATTTTGCTAGGCCAATTGTAATCGGTAATCCAAGAACTAAGAAAACAATAACATCAGCAATGGTTGCCCCTAATACTTGTATAACAATTTTGTCAAACGGTTCTCCCATCACGATAATATCGAATACCCCAGCAAATATAATAGCAATGACAATACCTACTAAACCAGTAATTGCTAAATAAGAAATATCTCCCTTACTAAACGACCCATTTTTCACATTAAACCCACCTCTTTTTTGAATGAGCCCCATCGCAAAACCAATAATTCCTGAGCTCAGAACCCAGCCCCACCAAATCCCCCCACCAGAGATCGTATCTGTTACGGTATGACCGATAAGTCCTATTAACAGTCCTGCTACTGGACCAAATAACGCTCCAAAAATGGTTAATATAGCTAATCCAGGTTTAATAAATGTATTTGGTGCAATAGTAAATCCCCAAAGTCCTAATATCCCATATAAAGCTGCTCCGATTCCGATTGCTACTACTAACTTTGTTGATAATTTGTTCATTTCAATTCTCCTCTCAAATTAGTCAGCTTTCATTACTCTATATTTATTTTAATAATGAATTATGCATCGACACTCCCTTTCTATACAACAAAAAATGACCTCTTACATAAGAGGTCATTTTCTTTCACGTGCAAGAATCCTCTTATCTTTCAAAAAACACATCGTGTCCTCTGCGGAATTAGCACCTTCCTATGAATGCACATAGGGGTTGCTGAGGTTTCTTAGGGCCGTTCCCTCCACCTCTCTGGATAAGTATTAATTTGTAATTCGTATTATGGCACTAAGAAAGATAAATTTCAACACTTTTCTAATTATTTTTATTTTTTATTAAATAGTGTATTTAAATCATTGTATTCTTATCGGAATTATGAAATAATGGATTCGAAATTGTTACAAGGGGGAATGTATGATGAAAGTAATTGGTTTAATTGGTGGGTTAAGCTGGGAATCTACATCACTATACTATAAACATATTAATACGCTAACACTCTCTCAATACGATCAAAATGCGAAGCTCGTTTTATATAGTATGGATTTTGGAGAAGTAACTACTTTATTACAAAACCATCAATATGAAGAAGTAAAAAACGAATTAGTCACAGTTGCTAAAAAGGTTGAAAAGTCCGGGGCGGAATGTTTATTAATGTGTTCAAATACAGTCCATTTATTTGCTGAGGAAGTAGAACAAGCAATATCAATTCCACTTCTTCATATCGGTGATGTAAGTGCTAAAGAAATGGTAGAACAGAATATAAAACGTATCGGACTATTAGGAACGAAACAAACGATGGAACAAGATTTTTATACATCGCGACTAGCAAAATATAACATTGAGACACTTATCCCAAATGACGAAGAAAGAACTTTTATCCATCACGTCATATTAAACGAATTAAGTAGAGGCATTATTTCAGAAACTTCAAGAGAGAAACTAATACAAATTACCAATTCATTAATTCAAAACGGTGCGGAAGGTATATTACTAGGCTGTACTGAAATACCATTACTTATTTCCCAAAATGACCTTACTGTTCCTGTTTTTGATACTGCTTTTTTACATGCAAATACTGCTGTACAATTTGCTGGATAATAATATACAAGCATAAAGGTAGAGCCTCTATGCTTGTATATTGTCCGAACTATTTATTTAAAAGAGCATCAATAACTGCAATGGCTCTTTTGGAACCACCACACCCTAAAAAACTTTCATTCAGTTTTCGAATGCCATGTTTATACTTTTCATTTGAAAGAACGTCTGTTACCGCCTCTTTTAAAGTTTGCACATTAACATGCTCTTTCAATAATCTATGTGCTGCCTCAAGTTCAGTTAATCTTTGCGCTATCATTGGTTGATCTTTATCATGCGGTATTATCACAAATGGGACATTGTAATGAATTGCATCGTGTACACTATTCATTCCACCATGTGTAATAAAAACATTTGCTTCACTTAATATTTCTGATTGAGGTACGTAAGGGGATATAATAAAATTGTCTGGAGCTTGCTTAATTTTTGAAATATCATTTCTATCACCGATCGCCATTACTACAATCCCTTCGAAATTTGAAAAAGCATCAATACAAGTATTAAAGAATGGTTCGAGCCCTTCAAGAAGTGTTCCCATTGAAATATAAATAACTTTCTTTTTTGAAAGCAATTCAAGTGGAAACTTTATATTTGTTTTGCGCTTTATCATACTCGGCCCAATAAAAACATTCTTTTCTCCGAACGAATCGCTATTAGGTTGAAAATAACGACTTGTATACACGAGACTAATGTCTCCCTTATTTTGCATAAATTGAAGATGATTTTTGGGCTTTACTCCAAATTCATGTTCCATTTGATACAGTAACTTTTCAGAGAGTTCATCGGGTTGGAATTGTTTTTCTGCATTTGGATGAAAAGGCAAGGTTTCCAATACTTCTGGTGGAATTAAAAATATAGGAGAGGAAACTATGCCTGGAACTTGTAAATATTCCTTTACTAACTCTCCGGCACCAAATATATCATAAACTACGAAATCAAAATTTATGCTTTTACATAATTCTTTCGTAATTTCTAATATATATAAAGAAGTTTGAACATGTACATGAAAGAAAGTTGTTAATCCATAGGAAGTTTCATTATCAATAGAAATCTCCTTTAATAAATCCGGATGAGTATGTACAATAGCTCCCAAAACTTCAAGCCTTTCCTTAAAGTTTTCCGTTGTAATATAGTGTACCTTATCTCCTCTTTCAGTAAAAGCCTTTACTAAACTTAATGTAGGATTTACATGTCCCTCTGCAGGAAAATTAACTATTAAAATATTCAACACGTATTTCTCACTCCTTACAATTCAATGTTCTTATTAATCGTACTGTAATTATTACAAGCAATCTTCCCCTAATAGTCCCAATTTGCTTACTACTTTAGGTTGATAAATAATTATTATTCATCGGAAAAGGCATCTACATAAGTAGATGCCTAACTGTGATAAGGAGTGTTCTGTGAGGTTAGGATAAGCTTTTCTGCTTGTCCTATGCTATCAATATATGAATTATTTTATAAAACGTGAATAGTTAATAGAATTATTTTAACCATTTTATTTGATCAAATGGATAATATACCATTTTTACTTTACCTATTATATTTGACTCATCAATTAGTCCAAGCGTATTCCTACTATCTTTACTATGATTTCGATTATCACCTAACACAAATAATTTATGCGTGGGAACTTTCATTTCTCTAAAGTTTGAAAAACGATTTGATACTTGTGACATATCTAACTGTATATACAACTCATCTCGTTTTTTGCCGTTAATATATACCACATCGTTTCTTACTTGTACGTTATCCCCTGGTAATCCAATAATTCGTTTCACGTAGTATGTAGGCTCGTCTTCTTTTTTTATTATTACAACATCACCATGATGAAAAGAAGAAAAATAGATACTAGCCTTATTAACTAGTATTCGATTATTTTCATTCAAAGTAGGTTGCATTGAAATTCCTTCTACCATACAAAATAAAAATGACTTATTAATAAAAAGAATGCCTATTATAATTAAAATATAGCTGCATATTTTTCTCCAATCTTTTAGAATTAATTGCTTCATATATACCTCATTTCTAACCTATTCGTATGTAAAAACGCCTCTAGTTCATATAAATGCTAGAGACGTTTCGTATATATTAATTCTCTTTAGAGTCATAAGTTTTTGGTGCTTCGCCAGTTAATCGCTTATTTTTCAAATCAAAATAAGCATCTAAAACTTCTTTCCCAATATCAGAGTTAATACCCGACTTATCATTTATAACCCATGGTACTACAACGGAAAATGCTACTTCTGGATCATCATATGGCGCATATCCTGCTAATGTTAAATTATAGCATTCTCTACGATCGCCTTTCTCATTTCTCCCAATATCACTTTCTCCACCGTATACAGTCTGTGCAGTTCCTGTTTTGCCAGCTGGTTTATACGGTGCTTTTTGGAACGCCCTTACTCCCGTTCCATCCCCTTCTTGGAATACTCTTCTAAACCCTTCTTTTACTTGATTGATATATTCTTCTTTCATATCAATTCTATTTAAAACAACAGGTTCTATTGCATGCATCACTTTACCGATTTCATCCTTTTGAGCGGTTTGTTCTCTAATCTCTTGAACAATTTGTGGTTTCATTCGATAACCGCCGTTTGCGATAGTCGAAATATACTGTACAAGCTGAAGTGGTGTATACGTATCATACTGTCCAATCGAGTAGTCTAGTAAGAAACCAGGTTGATTATCTTTTTTACCAATTTGTCCAGCTGTTTCGTTCGGTAAATCAATACCAGTTGGAACACCTAATCCAAATTGCCTGAAATAATATCTCATTTTATCAAAATATTCCTGTTTAATATTTAACGAACTATTTTTCACATAATCTACACCTGCAATTTTCAATGCTGTATTAAACATATAAACGTTTGAAGAAACTTGTAACGCCCTTAGATCATCAATATTTCCGAACTCTTTCCAAGACTTTTTTTCCTTAGTTCCTTTAAACTTCATTGGTGCATCATAAAAATATGTACCTGGTGTTATAGCTTTCGTTTCAAATCCTGTTAATACTGTTGCACCTTTAACAGTTGATCCAAGCTCATATGAACTTGTCATCGTACCTAAAGCATAATCTTCTACTTCCGTTTTTCCGTCTTTTTCTATAAGCTTTTTCCCAGCCATTGATAATACTTGGCCGTTTTTCGGATTCATCATTACAACGAAAGCACGGTCTAACATTGATTCTGAACCTTTATATGCCTTTAATATTTTTTCTATGCTCTCTTCAACTTTTTTCTGTAATTCCATATCAATTGTTAACGTTAAATTTTTCCCACTTTTCCCCTCAGAAACTGTTTCCATTCTCATTGTATTTCCTTGCTTATCAGCTACACTTCTCACTTCTTTTTTCGAGCCGTGAAGCACATCCTCGTATTGCTGCTCAATGTAACTTTTCCCTATCCTGTCATTTCGGCTATAATCACGCACTAAATAATAATCTAATCGTTCACGTGGCAATCCTTCATCAGCATTCGAAACGTTTCCAAGGACTGAACGAAATAAGCCATCATTTACATAGTGTCTCTCCCAATCAACCGATGCGTCTACCCCTGAAAGATTTCCTAAATTTTCACTAACTTTTGCATATTCCTTTTCACTCACATCTTTTTTAATAATTTGAGGAGTCATTTGGTAACCTGCAGTCATTTTACTTTTAATAGCTAACACTTTTATATCTTGAGCTGTTAACTCTTGAAGATTTTTATCTGTAACACGCTTTCTTCTTAAATCTTCTATTTTCTTATCTAGGTCTTTACCCGTAATATCTTTTTCCCTAAACTTGTCTATTTCTTTTTTTGATATTAAATTTTGTGCGAGTTTTGGATTTAATTGCATCCAAAAATCTTTCTTATCCGTCTCAGTTAACTTGTCTATATCTTCTTGCGGCATTTCAATTATTTCCTCAAGTTGTCTTGCAGTTTTTAGTATATCTTCTGATTTTACACCTTTCACCTTTGTATACGTAATCGTGCGTAAAGACTTATTATCAACAACTGGATTCCCTTCTCGATCAAATATTTTCCCACGCGGGACGGAAAGACTTACAGTTGCATTTTCTCTCTTCTCTACTTCATTTTTATATGTCTCTCCATCGACAATTTGTACTTTACCTAACTGTATAATCATGGCAGAAAATAATAAAAATACACAAAAGAATAAAATATTTAAGCGCATCGGTATTGCTCTACCACTCTTTTTCTCTTTCTTTTTCACCTCGTCATAATCTCCTCCTTACAACATTTTTAATACTTTTACGCTTTCTATATTAAAAGTAATGTACAATTTCCACACATTACTTTGTACGCATATAAATATAACGTTCAAAACTTAATAGAAATTAAAACAAACATAAAGAAAAGGTAAAGTTTACTAAATTAAATATAAAAATACCCAATAACAAAAGCTTAGCTTTGTTATTGGGTATTAAGTATTTTAAGATTTAATATTAGAACGTATTGAAATACATCTATCATCACAATTTGATAGAGATTGTTTACTCTGCATTTTTGGCAAGTAAATCGTTACAGTTGTCCCGACACCAACCTCACTCATTATACTTATTGTTCCTTGATGACTTTCAATAATTTTATAACTTAACATCAATCCAATACCGGTACCTTTTTCTTTCGTACTATAAAAAGGTTCACCTAATCTTTTAATTCTTTCTTCAGGTATTCCTATTCCTTCATCTATTACATTAATAATGACACCATTTTTATGTATTTCTTTTATATGAATTGAAATTTTTCCACCATTTAGCATTGCTTCAATTGAATTTTGCAAAATATTAATAAAAACTTGTTTCAATTGATTTTCTGAGCATTCAATGATTATCTCTTCGGAATCTGTAAATAGTTCAACTTGAATATTTGTCATGATTGCTTTTGTATTAATTAGTGATACGACATTTTTAAAAATTTGATAAATATTTTTCTTTTCTGTATTTATTTCATCAGTTTTAGCAATCGACAAAAACTCTTGGAGAATTGCTTCTATTCTTTCTATTTCGGAAAGCATAAGGTCAAAATATTTCTCTTGATCCTCTGTATTAATTTGGAATAACTGTATAAATCCTTTAATTACAGTTAATGGGTTTCTCACTTCATGAGCTACACCGGCTGCTAATTGACCAATTGCCGCAAGTGTATCTGATTTATTTAGCAATTCTTCTGCCTTTTTCCGCTCTGTAATATCGCGGACAATGATCATAATTTTATCTTGTAATAATGGTAAACATCTAGCTTCAAAGAAATCAATACTTCCATTAATTGTTAGAGGATATTCTACAATTACATTCTTTCCTTCATCTTTCAATTGGCGAATTGCTTCTTGAAATTGCTGTGCTACTGGAGACGGTAATATTTCGTAAAACTTTTTTCCCATAAAAGCTTCTGCGGGCACGTAAAATTTTGTAGGGGATCCTGCTTTATAATCTATAATTGTCCCATCATCTTTTGTTAAAAAACATAAATCTGGTAAAGCTTTGAAAATTAATTCCAATTCAGAGGTTTGTTGTTTTAATTGCTCTTCTATTGCTTTTAAATGTGTAATATCTACCCCAACAGCCCAGTAACTAAATCCCGTTACAGGAAATTGCTCTGATATATTGGACCACATTATCGTTTTAATTTCTCCATTTTTACATGTTAAACTCATTTCCCAATCTCTAAAATTTTTTCCACGAGTCAAAAATTTATTTTGTATTTGATGGCGATAATTATGGTCAGGATACAGTAATTGAAGAGCGTTTGGATTCCCAATTATTTCTTCAGCAGTATAACCTGTTACAATCTCGCATTCTCGATTCCACAAAACAAAATCTCCATTATAGTCAAGCGCATCAACCATAACAGGCATGTTTTGTAAGATCGTATGTAGTTCTTCCTCTTTTCGAGAAAGTAACGATATATTTTTACTTTGAACTTCTTTTTTCACCCCAGTTATAATAAGGTTAGAAAGCATTTCAAAATATTTTTGGCAATTGAAAATTTCGCTTCGTTTGGAACATACAACAAAAGATCCTAAATATTGATTGTATAAGAAAAGGGGGATTTCAATTTTTGGAAGTTTACATACTTTCATTTCATTAATTCCAAATGAAAATATACATTCGTTTTCAGCATCAAGAAGTTGATGTGATATGTTGGTTAATTTATAAAATTGTTCTGCCATGGTTTCTATTGTACTCACATCAATAAGTTCCATTAGCCGCGCATTCATTCCTTTTTCACCTCAATATGTAAAATTTATACAAATTCAAAATTCATACTTCTTCATTATACGAAGAAAGTGCTCCTAGGTATATAGCTGTAGAATAATTATTCAAACAAATTCTATTTTTCAATTAAAAACAGAAAATAATATGGGAATGTTATGCGCTGCTAGTAGAAGTATAAAGTGAAACTTTAATCAGTGGGGGTTTTGTTCATCCCCCACCTAACTTCTTTGCTTCCGCTGAATTTTGAGGTGAGGGGTCTTACTGCCCGTTAATGCGGGATAAAAATATAATAATCATAAAATTCACAAAAAATTCACAACTTTCATGAAAAATATAAACATTTATTCCAATATATTCTATATAATGAGGTGTAATAAGGCTTCTATGAATCTCATAGAATACCTTACCCCTAATAAAAAGAAAAAAAGAATCTTTTTGTTTTATTAAAAGGACACATAACTGGCAAGTCCTTTAATAAACGAGGGATTCGATAAAATGTTGCACATTCTATCACGGAAAGTACATCACTATTGAATAGTGGTGTGTTTTTCTTTTAGAAGACCTCTTTATGACCCCAATTACTACAACAACTTTTGATTTTTACCACAATAAAATGAACATTGAAAAAGAAACAATTGGACATTTATTAGATTTGGATACTATTCTTTGTACAGATGCTTGGAGGGCGTACATGACGTACGCAAAAGAAAAAGGCATGGAACATTACCGTACTAATACATCAAAAACAGGTCATGTCATTAAAGGGACTTATCACATTCAAAATGTGAACAGTTATCACGCTCATTTCAGTCATTGGATTGACCGATTTAAAAGTGTGGCGACAAAATACCTCGAACTGTTTAGCATGGTTTCAATTCTTCAAAATGAAGGTATTTGACGCAACAACAGCGAATATAAAAGAGGTACTTGTTAGTACCCGTCTATGTGAGAATCATTTAATAAACCAGCAAATTCGCCAATCAAAATTAGTTATCTACATACATTTAAAGCAAACTTTATTGAACTAATTGGTAGTTTGATCCAATAAAATTACAGATGTTTTTGAAGGAAGGATAGGTAATAATGAACATTTTATTTGTTTGCACTGATAATTTCACCCGAAGTGTAATTGCTGAATTTTGTATGAAAAACTATCTACAAAAAACGAATAACACGTCAGTTAAAGTGGCTTCTGCGGGCATTAGGGCTAATAGCGATATTAGCAAATATTCCACAATTCATTTTAATATAATGAATGAATTGGGTATCGATACTTCTTTGTTCAATCGCACACAATTTGATGAAACTTGTTTTGATAAATTTGATATTGTTATTGGGATGAGCGAATTACATAAAGAATTTATTAAACAACAATATAACCGTGATATTCGTTTGTTTAACGAAGTATACAATGGTCTACAAACACCAGTAAATATTGGTGAACCTGATAGCGAACATTTTTTTGAGCAAATGAATCAATTGATAGTTTATATAAATAATGCTGTTCCATCTATTTTAAGTAATATAAAATTGACGAAGTAAAAAATTAATACAATTAATATATACTTTAGTTAGATAAGGAAAAAATCAACATTTCAGTTTAACAGAGCCATTATTTATAATAAGCTTATTAAAAGAGAATCCGAACTCTTCTAAAATTAAACATAGCTATACTGAATGAACAAGGAGTTTACCATAGATAATTGTATATCAAAAAAAAAGCTATTTCTTTTTAGAAAACTCTAATAAAAGAAATAGCTTTTTTGTTTTATATCCCTAAAAGGTATATGCTTTACTTAAATTGTTCAAAATGACTTGTAACCCACTTTTGATGATTACGAGCAAGGTATTGTTCCGTCTGAATAAGTTTATCTACAAGTTCTTCTTTAGATAATTTCATATATTTACTTCTTACTTTTAAAATATTGCGACTAGGTGAAATGTTTCTGATAGTCGATTCATCAAATGTGGTTTGTAATGCAGTCTTTTTCTTGTTTTGTTTTACTTTAAAAGTCTTACTATATTGTTTGTAATAGGAATACAGTTCCTCATTTCTTTTTATTGTATTAGCGTGGATACCTTTTCCTGTTACATCAAGTTCTTTAGATTTTTCATGAATGTTTTTGTAAGTTACAGGAATTCCATTTGAAACGAGAGTATCAATTGTCAACATGCCTAATTGAATAGAACGATTTTTTCTTTGTTTGTGAACAGACCGCAGCCAAGAACGATTACCAGAAGTTGTTAGATTTGATAACTGGTTCATAATTCTGTTCCTCTCTATATTTTTTGATTAAATCAATTTCTTTTAATTCAATCTTAGCTTGTTTCCGCATTTCTTTTGCCTTTCTTACTTCAATTTCGAGTCCAATTTTTTTGAAACGTTTTTCCATGTCCTCTGCAACTTTAATAGCTTCTAATAGTTCATGTTCTTGTTCGGGTTGTGGAATTTTTGCTTTGCACCCTAAACATGCCATCTTCGTCGGACATACATAATCTGTCACACAAGTACCGCCTAAAACGTTATTAAAAACTCCAACTTTTTCACTATACTCTGTAAGTTCTTTTTGAAGTTCTACTGGACTTCGTAGTAAAGCATCATCTATGTCAATATAGCTAGAAATTACATCTTGAAGTTCACCGACCGATTCAGCAATTTGACTTGGAGTTGGAGCCGAATAGTATTCAGTTACCGCTAAGTCTCGTTGATGCAGAATTTTCGCCAAAATATCAATAGGCATCTTTTGACGTTGTACAGCTTCTGTTGCAAATGCATGCCGTAACAAATGTGTTTTTACAATTACAGGAGAGCCCTCTTGTGTTTCAAATCTTAACCCGTGTAGTAGAAATCGAATACAGGCATACACTGCATGAATCTTAAAAGCTTTGTGATTATATTGAAAATAATAAGGCTTTTCTCCTGGAAACAAGTGCTTTCTATCATGACGATATTCAACACTGGGAATTTTCCCTCCATAATGATCCTTTAGCATTCGTGAAACGGTTTGGATAATTTGCATTGTTTGTTTACTCACATAAAATTCTTCTACAATATCTCTTCCTTTTGGAATCGCATAAAATGAATAATGAAGTTTTTCTTTTACCAATTTAGTTTGTATACATTCTTTCGTGTTGCTAATTTGTAATAGTTCATTTATTCTTGCTCCTGTTGTTGTAAGAATATCTATCGCCAATAAACCAAATGTACATCCAGCATAAAAAGATTCTACATCAAAAAAAACACCTTTTACATTATTCCTATAACGACCTAAAAAAGCTGAAAAACTAATTATATCTTTATGACCACTAGCAAACGGAGGGGATTTACTTTCAGAATACATATCCATGTACCCCCACAATTTTAGAAAGTCTTGTTTTTGTTTTATTTCTTCTTTGTTGGCCCTTTGAAATAAATTTCCTAGAACATCATTTTCAATTAAATCAGTAAACCATAATCCATCTACTTCGTCATCTTCATCTAAAGGTTCAGATTTTACAAATTCTAAAAAGTGGTGATTATTATTTTTTGAATAGGTTGATTTACGTTCTTGTGCTTGTTTAACTACTGTTTTGGGGAAGTATTCTTCGTGGTGTAATACAAATGACTGCTTATCCCATAAACGAAAATAAAAACGTTCTCCAATTCGTGTCGGTTCTTCGTAATGAAATTCCAGTGGAAGAGATAAGTTTTGTTCCTCAACACGTTCTATTGTTTTTTGAAAACTTTCCCTTATACGTTTTATTTGATTCCAGCGGAAATGGGCTTCCGATCGGATTTTGGGTAGAAAAGGAACTATAGCATCTGTTTCATCTTTCCGACTATTTTGTGCCTGTTCCGTCGCTAATTTTTCAAATAGAAAATCATTTGAGTTAAATAAAGGTATAGGAAAAAGAAATTGCTCAAAATATTCTTGTTGTTCGATTGATAATTTATGAGTTAACCACTTTTTCATTTGAGAGGAAAGTGCTCTATAATTTTTAAAAAAACTCATTCTCATAGAATTGGAATGTTCGGGATAAATTGTTCCTTTAAAATATTTATACAAATGTTCCATAACATCAAATTCTGACATCGTATTCAAGTTAAATGCTAAAAAAATATCTTGGAATCTTGGATTAGCATTTATTAATGGATTTCTAATTGTATGCGAATCTAGATTTTTATCCGCACTAGTAAGTATCCCTAATAAGAGATGATTTGCCCAAGGTTTATTAACACAAGCACTCAAGAAATACTTTAAGTTTCTTTCATCTAATTTATCTAAAAGAAAAATACCTCTTGAGTCTTTTAAGTGAAGAATTTTTCCGTCCACTTTTTCCTTTAACTTATCATACCATTCATTATTTGGTACATCTCTAATTATTGTTGACATACTTACTCCAGCCCTTCTAACAGTTCTTGTAAATCATGATCTATTTCTTTTTGGACTTCAATTGTTGTATGTTGGAATTCGATGTTTTTCTTCATTTTTTTACTTTGTTCATATTCGATTTCATTTTTTTGCATATTTTCAAACATTTGGTCATGTGATTCTCGATGTTTTTCCTCATCGAAATAATGCTCATACACTCTAATGGTATCTGGATTTTTCCATTTCATATACTTAATAAGTTCATTCTTTCGTTGGTGGATTTCGGAATCATATTTAGAAATGTTATGAATCTCTCTAAGTCTAGTTGTGACAAACCAATGCCTTGCTTTATGTGGATTCAACTTAATATCGCCATTTGTCATTGCTTTGTTCCAATGATAGTACCAAGCATGATACGTTAAAGGTGTACCAAACTCTGAAAGGAATATAGGAGCTTCATCAGATAGTTGTTCATAATTAAAATGGTTTATATCATATTTCATTCTTTCGGTATTAATATATTGAAAAAGGCGTTTTACAGTGTCTTTGCTAAGTCGAAGAAACTTTACCTTTCTTCCATAGCTACCTTTACTGAATGTAATGACTTCTTGATGACTTTTTCTTGAACGATAATCTCCAATTGTTAATTCAATGATTTCAGAAGCCCTAGCTCCAGTTTCAAAAAGCATTCGTGATATAACCGTTTCTCTTTGAGACCAATTTATATTTTTCCCCGCTTGATAGACTTGAAAGGGTAAGTGGGGATCGTCAATAATCTTAGGTTGCCATTCATCATTGATAATTTTGAAATAAGAATCCGTTAATCTACGATATTCTAAAGGTTCTTCTGTTCCGCTAATAGCGGGCATGCGTGGTTTGTCCTTTCTAACACCTTCAACATGACTACGATAGTCATTGAGAATTGCTTCGGAATCTATTAATGGATTAGGATGATTATACTCGTCTAAACGAATAAGCGATTTATAGAATGATTTAATCGCAGATAAAAAACGATTTACGGTATTGGGGCTTTTGTTTGTTAGATTAACAAAGCAAAAACTATCCTTTTCACGAACTCTACATTCCATTTCGCTTTTTAAATAATCTTCAATGGCTATTCGTATAATTTCTGGTGAATCATCCCATTTCACATGTCTTTCTTGATAGTTGCTATGCTGTTCTAACCAATAAAAAAAAGGTAACAGACATTGTAAATAAGATAAAGCTGAACTTTTCGATATTCTTCCTATACAATCTTGGTAAAAGTCCGTTAAAGGCAAAAATGGTTCATTATTACTATTAAAAACTAGCAATTCATATCGACTCTCAACATCCTTCGGACAATATGCATAATAATATCCTTGGCCCATTGTGCAAATCACCTTCCAGCAACTTTAAATAAAATTAATCTTCTAACCAGTTGTAGAGTGCAATCTTTGATTGGTATGTGTTTTCTGCTTTGTTTTGCATCGCATCGTAGTCTTGCTGTGTAAGATCAGATAAGTGTTTGTTTTGTTTTTTAGGTATTTTAACGAGAAGAGTAGTTGGACTCCAATTTTCACGAATCGCTTTTTTAATAAATCCATCAGGGTTTTTCACTTTTGTAGTAGATTGCTGCATAATAAGTAGTATTTCTAAAGTACGTTTAATTCCAACAATAGATAAGACTGAATGAATTTCTTTCGTAGGTGAGGTAAGTGTAACAGCTTCGTATGCTAATTTTATTAGCGGAGCTTCTTCATTTTTAAATGACTTTATGTGGGATTCTTGATGGGGTTCTTCTTTTGTGGGAACGATCTCTGTAATATGAAGCAAATCACTTTCAAGTATCCGCCATCCTTCTTTATCACTATTGCGATATGAATTAGGCAGCTTACCAGAACGTATCCACCTTTTAATCGTTTCTTCATGCTTCCCTATGAGGGAGGACACTTCTTTGACTGTGTATATTTTCATAAACACACCTCATTAAAAGTTTTGGTTTCCAGAATATTCTATTTTAATTATACAAAAATTGAATGCTGTAGTAAATCTATTTTTTTGTTGTGGTAGCAAATGAGGTCATAAAGAGGTCTTCTAAAAGAAAAATACACCACTAGAAATTAGTGATGTATTTCCGTTAATAAAATGTGCAACATTTTATTAACATAAAGGATTATAAAAGCTTTGTGTGTTAGAACCTATTTTAATATTACATAGTAGATTCTTTTTTTCTTTTTATTACATTACATATTTATATAAAGCATGTGCGACACCATGTTCTTCATTTGTTAACGTTTCGTATTTACACATCGCTTTTATTTCTTCAACTGCATTTCCCATTGCAATTGATATATTTGCTTTCTCCATCATAGAAACATCGTTTAAGCCATCGCCTATTGCTACAGTGTTTTCAACTGGAATATTAAGATGTTCTGCTAAAGTATATAATCCATTTCCTTTTTGAGCATCTCGATGATTAATCTCTAAATTATGCCAATAGGAAGATGTAATAGCTAAATCCGTATTATGCAGAAACGTTTCTTTTAATTTTTTTAATTTCTCTATGTCATAAGAAAACGGTAAAAGTTTATGCACATGTATATCCATTTCTACAATTGGTTTACAACTTTCTGTGCTATGAAATGCTGTATGCTCAAGGTATAATGCAGCAATCGTTTCTAACTCTTTCAAATCGAAATTTCCTTTTGCATTCTTCACATACTCGATTTCATTACGTACACTCTCTACTCCATAATCGGGTACATACACACCTTTATTAGTATAGAGCTGATAATACAAGCCATTCTCTTCAAGATATTCTACAATCTCAAGTGCCTGCATATTTTGAATTGGATATCTCTTCATCATTTTTTTATCTTTATATATAAGCGCACCATTTTCTGCGATAATCGGACACTCCAAACCAACTTCTAACAATAGTCGTTCAATATCCACAATAGAACGTCCTGTACAAATTGCTACAACATGGCCAGCTTCTTGACATTTTCGAATTGCTTCTGCATTCTCTTTACTAATCATTTTATTCCCTGAAAGAAGAGTTCCATCTAGATCAATTGCGATTAATTTCATTATTTCTTCACCACTTTCTATAAATACACGAGTTTTTATTAAATAAAAGGTATCGTTTTCATACGAATCTCGTGAAGTACTCCTTATTTATAATTTATGAAAAGCGTTTCAGGTCAAGAAATAATTAAAAATAAAATCCAAAGCTGTTCTTTTTATAGAAAAGCTTTGGATTTTATGCTATGAATTATAACTAATATATTTTGTCTCACACATATATACATTTTTTTCTTCTGTTGGGATATATACTTTAAACTTTTCTAAACGCTTTCCGTATATATGAATTGTGATTACGCTTTCATTTTCGGATATTTCTAGAATATGACAATCAGCTGGTGGAATTACTTTATCTGTTTCGCCTTCTCCCAAATAAAGATTTCCTGTATGTGTTAAATAAGAAAGTGAATTTCCAAGCTGCTTCGTTTGAACAAAATTCTGCACCATTATCCTTCCTGAAAAAACGCCTTCTACTCCCCATGTGCCATCATGATCATGTAATGGTGTAGATTGTCCATCTTTCCATACGAGAGCTAATACTTCAAAACGTTTTAATGGATCTTCATACAGTAAGTGTCGTGCATATTGAGCCGAATTTGACTTCTGTTTATCTAACGGAAGCCATGTTTTCTTTTCTAAAAGTTCTTCTAGTAATGTTTCAATTTTACACACGATTTCTTCTTCTAATAAATCACCATTTATTAAATCAGTTACAGCTTTAATAAATGTTTGAAACGTTTTACTCCCATTGCACGTTAACATAAGCATCCTCCTCTACGCTTTTTTCACATACCTCCATACTATAAAACACACTAAAATTTTACAATTGAGAAATAAAAAAACAAGGTACAATACAATGTACCTTGTTGAACGTTTTATTGAGTTTTTAAGCGAATAGGTAAATATTTTAAAGTTTGCTCATTTTTCAATATACATCTTTCTAAATTAAAAGATGGAGATAACTCTATTTTTTCGAAAGCATTTATAAAGGTACTTAATGCAATCTCCGCTTCTAAACGTGCAAGCGGTGCCCCTAAGCAAAAGTGCGGACCTTTACCAAAGGTTAAATGTTTTTCATTTCCTATGCGGTGTAAATTATACTTAGAAGCATGTGAGAATTTGTTCTCATCTAAATTTGCTGCACTAACCCATGCAACAATCATTTGATCCTTTTTCATTAAAGGACCAAATATGTTTGTATCCTCTGTAATCCTCCGAGCTAATGTAACAGGAAAGCGATAGCGTAATACTTCCTCAATCGCTTTTGCAACTAATTTAGGTTCTTCTCTTAATTCTTGATAAATTCCAGGTGAATCCACTAAAAAGCAATAAAAACTATTAATAATTAAATTTGTAGTCGTTTCATTACCAGCTGCTAATAAACCTAATGAAAAAGTTACAATTTCTTCATCGGTTAATCTTTCACCTTCATATTCAGCTCGTATTAAATCTGAAATAATATCATCTGTTAAATGATATCTTTTTTCTTGAACGATCGGTAAAAGATATGCTTTAAATTCATTTAATGCGATCCCTTTCTCGGCATCCAGATCATTAAACTTTTCTTTACTATACGGCATAAATAAAATATCAGACCATTCTTTAATTTGTTTACGGTCTGTAGTAGGTACTCCCAATAGGTCTGATATAACGGTAACAGGTAAAGGTGCAGCAAATTGATTAACAATATTAACTTCATCATACTTTTTTATATTTTTTACAAGTTCGTCCGCAATAGCTTGTATACGAGGTTTCCACTGTTCTAAACTTCTTGGAGTAAATGCTTTAGAAACAATTGAACGTACGTTACGGTGTTCTGGCGGATCTGTAGAGTTTATATTTATTCTAGTTTCTAAAGGAGGGATTGCGAATTGTCTCCGCTCCCTACTACTTGAAAATAAGCGATAGTCTGATAAAACACGATTCACGTCCTCATATAAAAAAACATTCCAAACATCTTGCTCTTCATCATAATGTACTGGGTAATTATCCCTCATAAATTGATACCATCCATACGGGTTCCACAGCTCTTCTTTTGTTTTTAGCTTTGAAATTTCATGAACTAAAATAACATTTTCAGGTGAATCCATAGTTCTTTCCTCCCTTTTCTTTTACAATAAAAGTGATAGGTAGGTAATTCAAAGTTGTATAAACTAACATATGTTATTTTAACATATACATAGCAAAACTTTTCAAATAAAAACTTGAGAAATATATGAGGAGGCTTTTTTATGTATGTTGATATTTTATTACTTGCAGAATTAACAACAGGGCCAAAACATGGCTATGAAATAAAGAAAAATATTCAAAATCGGTTAGGCAATAATTTTGAATTAAATCATAACATGCTTTACCCTACTCTTCGGCGTTTTGAAAACATGGGAGCCATAACGAAAAATGTACAGAAACAAGTTGGAAAACCAAACCGAAATATGTACAATATAACAGAAACAGGAGAAGAAATTTTTTATGAAATGTTAAGAGAATTCCCCGAAAAGATTGCGACAAACAACACTGAGGTCCTTGTACGTATCGCGCTTTTCGACAAACTTGATTACGAGGCTAGAATAGAAATTTTAACTACGCGCCAAAACGTGCTTCAAAAACAACTTACAGCCATCCAATCCCTTGATGTTGTCTCACCTTTTATTACAGAAGTTGTTGAATTTACTAAATCACGTATTGAGCATGAACTACGTTGGATTACATCACTTATGAAGAAAATATAAAAAATAACAGAAAAAGTTAAAAATAATGAATGAAAATGAGATTTATTATCAATACTAGTATTAATAAAAGGGCAACCACGATTTGGCTACCCTTCAAAAATTTACAATTCTGGATCGAAAGTTTTGCAATCTGTTTCTTCCGTTGTAGATGCTTGTTTCCCTTTATGACTAACTACATAAATTGCATCTGCACTACATTTATTACCGTTAGCCCAAAATTTACAATTGTTTACTTCACATAAAACGTCTTGTGCCATAGTATCACACCTCCTTGTTCTATTATCATTAACAAAATTCGGAGGTATGATACTCTTTGTCATCTAATTTTTATTACCTTTTTAGCTTTCTTAATGTTTCTATATGCCCTCGTACAATAACATCGATATTTTCAGTTATCTTTTCAATGTCAAAATGCCACCATTGAATTTGCAATAATTCTTCTATTATTTCATTTGAAAATCTCTCTTTTATTTTATTTGCAGGGTTTCCACCAACAATTGTATATGGTGCGACATCTTTAGTCACAACAGATTTCGCTGCAATGATTGCACCATCTCCTATTTTAATTCCGGGCATAATCGTTGTATCCATACCGATCCAAACGTCATTTCCTATAACTGTATCTCCTTTATACGGTAAATCAGACAAATCTGGTGTAAACTTCTCCCATCCATTCCCAAAAATATTAAACGGATAAGCTGAAAATCCATCCATTCGATGATTCGCTCCGTTCATAATAAAGGTAACTCCAGATGCAATACAGCAAAACTTCCCAATGAAGAGACGATCTCCGATAAATTCATAATGATATAATACTCGATCTTCTAATGTTTCCCCATGTTTCGCATCATAATAAGAATAGTCACCAACAAGTATATTAGATTTCGTTATTGTATTTTTTATAAAATGAATGTTTTGATTTCCTTCAATTGGGTATTTAACGTTTGGATTAGGATTCATGTTGCACAGCACTTCCTTTACCATTCATTTCACTTTCTACTGCTATTACTGGCTTTAAATTGTATATAGGTAAAATAAACAATAATCCAATAACAAATAGTAGAGCCGTCCCCTCGTACATCATACTTAACGAAAACATCTCCTTTAATGAACCAGCAATACTCATCGTTACTACCATTGAACCGGTGAACAGTGGACTTAAAATGCCATTTACTCTACCAATAAAATCCGTATCGCTATTTTGTATAATAAGTGTATTAATACCTATTTGAATACATGGTAGAGCTAACCCACTAAAAAGTTGTGCCGTAAGTGTCACCCATAAATTTGTAGAGTAACCAATTATACCAATTCCAATAGCCTGACCAAGCATACCTACGATTAACATTTTTTGCGGCGCAACGTTTTTCACGAATACCATCGCTAAAGCTCCGCCAACAATCATCCCTGCGCCATTTACTGTTAGTAACCATTGTAAACTCTCTTTTGATAACCCTAACTGCTCAGTTACAATAAATATGCCAAGTGGCTGAATTAAGCCTATTCCTAGTCCTGCTGCCATAAAACATAATCCAAGTAAAGTTAATGCTTTTTTCTTTTTGACGTATTTAATACCATCCTTCATTTCCTGCAACAGCGTGATGTCTTTCTTTTCTGCTTTGTTTTCAAGATCTTTCGGAAGAAATAACAATACACCTGCAGCAAGTAAAAACGCGATACCTGTTATAATGATTGAAATATAAATTCCAAAACTATGAAAAATAAATGTTCCGAGAATTGGTCCTAACACCATAAATATCGCAAAAATCGTTTGATATATAGACATTGCTAATTGAATTTGTTCCGTCGATAAGTGTTGTTTAAACAACTTCATTCCAGATGGTTGAGAAAACTGCGAAAGGATTGCAGAGATTAGCGTCACAAAAAAAACAATTTTCCACGTCCCAAACATAAGTGTAATTAATACAGCGAATACTGAAATAGAACTTAACGTTTCACACCATATCATTGTCCTCTTCGGCTTCCACCTATCAGCAAAAGTTCCACCAATGAATGAGAATATAAAAATTGGGGCGAATTCAGCAACTGAAATCATTGATATAGCGAAAGCGTCACCTTTCGTCATTTCCATAACATATAATAATACCGCAAAGTTTCGAACCCATATTCCTATTTGTAAAAATAATGCTGATGCAAGAATTCCCTGTACAAATCGGTTTTTCAATACTTGTGATACCCCATGATTTCGTTTCGATTCTATAGTCGTCGACATAAAAAAGCCTCCTATTTCATGTTCTGAACAGGAGGCAGCACAAATCATATGAAAAGACTATATTTTTCGCAGTGCGAAACACATCCCTTTTCTATAAATGTACATACTAATCCTATTCAGAAGAATATTTCGTTTTTTAACGAAGATCTCTTAAAAATAGAATTAGTTGATCATTGGGATGTTTTCACCCTTCCGT
Organism: Bacillus cereus group sp. N24; assembly: GCF_016483345.1. Classification (NCBI taxonomy): domain Bacteria; kingdom Bacillati; phylum Bacillota; class Bacilli; order Caryophanales; family Bacillaceae; genus Bacillus; species Bacillus cereus group sp. N24. The sequence continues at coordinate 43,527 of NZ_JAEHCA010000018.1, read as the reverse complement.
TTCGAATTTAAATAACACATACATACTCTATGTAAAACATTTTCAATGTATGCATGTCTCATTTTAACTATTCTAGAAAGTCAAAGGCAGTTCCTCTAAAGAACGCATTAAATAATTTCCTTGCCATTTAATATCTTCACGATCGCCCTTTATTTGTAGTTCAGGCATTCTTTTAAACAGAGTAGTAATAGCAATCTTTGCTTCTAACCTAGCAAGTGGAGCTCCTAAACAGAAATGACTACCATGTCCGAAAGCAATGTGACGGTTATTCTCACGCATAATATCAAATACTTCTGGGTTTTCAAATACTGTTTCATCACGGTTTGCGGAAGCTAATGCGATAATAACCATATCTCCTTTTTGGATTGTTTGGTCATGAATTTGAAACGGCTCAGCCGCCCATCTTGCAGTTGTCACCTCAACTGGAGAATAATAACGCAATCCTTCCTCAATAGCTGAATCAATTAATTTCGGATTATCTTTTAATAACTGTAATTGCTTCGGATTTTCAAGAAGTGCTAATACCGTATTTGTTATTAAATTCACTGTTGTCTCGTGTCCGGCTACAATTAATAACATGATCATTGAATATAGCTCTCGAGCACTAAGTTTCTGCCCTTCATTTTCTGCAAGTATTAACGCACTAACCAAATCTTCTTTTGGATTTTTTCGTTTTACATCAACTATATATTGAAGATATGTAATAAACTCAGATAGTTGTTTTTCGGTTTCTTTTATTTCTTCAGGTGTTTCTGGCGATGCAATGACAGCATGAGACCAAATTCTAAATTTCGCTTGATCCTCTTTTGGAATTCCAAGCATCTCACTTATTACAATAATCGGTAATGGGAATGAATAATCATCCACAAGATTTAATGTACCTTTTCGCTCTATTTCACTTATTAAATCATCCGCTATTCTCTGAATTCTTCCGTCTAACTGTGAAATCATCTTCGGTGTAAAAGCTTTTTGAACTAAAGATCGTAAACGACTATGGTTAGGTGGGTCCGAATTTAACATGTGCGTTGTTAAATGATCACTATTGTCAACGGAAAGATACATGTTCTTTGTATCTTGAGGAAACACATTTGCCTGATCTTTTTTTAAGCGATTATCTTTTAAAAGCGGCAAAGCATCTTCATATCTTGTAATGAGCCATTCTTTACCGATTTCAATTTGATTTACAAATAATATAGGCTGCACTTTTCTCGATTCTTTATAAATTTCATACGCATCTTCTTTAAACTGAGCTGAAGCTAAATTAATGCCATCCTCTATTCTTAGGCCCACTTTGTTTTTCATTGACATTGCATTCCCTCACTCTCACTTGTTTTTGAAAATCAACCAACATATGCATTATACTCTAATAAAAACGTGAAAATTGTAAATTTTCAATTACAATCTTACTTCGTATATTGAAAAATAAAAAAGTGAACGAGTAAAAGTATTCTACTCGCTCACTTTTCTTTATGCGAAGCACATAAAGTTACTAATTTGTTGATATCGGTAACTTACTTTACGACGGCGACCACCTTGCCAAGTATAACCTGAAACCCCGTTTCTTCTTACCTCAGTTGGAAAGAACCATAAATCTCTTCCGAAAGGCCCAGATCGATGTAAACGTAAATAGCCCCATCTTCCTAGACAGTTACACATCCATGATTTCATATTACCTGCTTGTGCAGGAGAAGCAAATGTGGACGGTAACGACGGAGCTTGTGACGGTGGTGGTGACGTTGGAGCATCTTCCGCATCATCTGGTCTGTAATCTTCTTGTTCAATATCTCTCACTTCATTTGTAGATTTATAACCGTAGTTTTGTGGATTATAATACATCCCTTGATCATATGGATAGTTTTGTTGATTATACATATTAACAAATCACCTTCTTTTCATTTCCTTTAACATTCATATGTAATTCGTTAACTATAGGAAGCTTATGTATAGCCTAAATTCAATTGAAAAAAGTTCGCATTTTAAAAATACGAACTTTTTCATACACTGGATATATTTATTATTTTTTTAACTTCACACTATAAAAACGCATTTGATCTAATGAACCTTCATATTCAAATACTTCTTGCTTAATTAATTCTTTCAAGCGATATTCCAAAAACGTATCCCCAACCAATTGATCTGCAAGACCAAGTGCTTCACCTATTACTCTCGGAGCTTTATAAAATTCTTTATCTGCTCCCACATTTTTCGCACACTCAATAATGAATTGATCAAAGTAACCTTCTTGTACAGAATGCACTTCATCGTCTTTCCAAACTCTTAAAAACTCCATGCTTTGCGATAATATATCCCACTCATGTGCAAACTTCATTCGCTTCTCTTCAGTTAAATACGGAAATTCCACAAAACGTTTTAGAAAAAGAGCTAAACTTTCAGGAGATAATTCTCCAGTTCCACGAATATCATAATCTTGTTTTAATATTTCTCTACTCGCTTCAGAAGTATTTATAACACGAATATTTTTCTTATCTTTTAATTGCGCAGTTGCAAAACAAAGCCCTACATGCTCATGGGCATTATCCGCCTTCCAAATGGTAATCGGTGTTTCATTCGGAATTGAATGTAGCTCTTCTAAAGTCTCCTTAAATCTTGGTAAATACTCTTCTTCAAAATAACAATCATAAGAAGTTAAGTTATTTAATAACCACTGTGATCTTGCTAATTGACCTTCATTCATATGTAATTGATGTATGGGACCAATAGAAAAGAATTCAGAGTATGAAACAACATTCTCCTCGTGTAACCCTTCTTGTTTCAACATATATTTTAAACATCCGGCTGTTGAATCATCAAAGGCAATATGAATGTGTGTACTTTCTTCTAAATTCTTTTCCTGAGTTGTATGACTCGTCAATTGCTTAGGGATACTCGTTAAATTTTTTAGCATATCTTCGCTATAATTCCCGTCTAATACATCTAACTGTATGAGAATACTTTGAAGTAAATGTTTTGCTTCATCTTCATACATATCCTCAACAACATTTTTAATTTTATCTATCATATAAATCCCTCTATTCATTTCTAAAATAACGTAGATTATAGTGTATCATTTTAGTCTAGATGTTTAAAAGCCTTTTTAAAATCAAATCGTTTATTACACAGATTGCTGCTACCATCTAAGTTTTTAACAAAAGCTTTCTCTATATTTCTCTCAATCTATAAATCTATAATATTTTTTGCTTCCTCCTTATCTATCTCCCAAAATCACATTAGTTGCTAAATATTTTTTAAACACTTTGTAAATCTTTTTATTTAAATGTATAATTATATAGAAAATAAAAAATATAGGAGCAATATGAATGGAGAAAGTACTTACTAACTATAAACATTATTTAAAAAATTGGAGATTTATATTTATTTGTATATTACCTGCTATCGCTTTATTGTATACATTCGATGTCATCTTTGAACTACTGATTCACCAAAATTTCTATTTGTCTAATTTAATTATTGCTATTATATTAACCATAATATTTATTAACGTTAAAGATAAGTTTAAAATCAAAGGTTAATGAAAACTTTAATTGAAACGAAACCTTTATGAAGCTACATTTTTCATAAAAAATAAGAGCACCCTGCTATTGGATGCTCTAATGTGATTAGAGGTTTTTTCTGAGTATTTAGTAGGACACGAAGATCTTGTCCTATTACATACTATATGCTTGTACGTATTACATTGTGCATGAAAAAGCACAATGTCTAGATGCCAAAGAGATACATACACATTGGAGCGCTAGAAAAGACCTTTCTATATCCATTCATTCTTGATAGCCTACATGATTACTATTAAAATCTGCTCATACTTTCATTGTACAATTGCTTTATTTATAAACAAAAAACATCCCCATGGATGTTTTTTATCTAATTCCCTTTAAACTTCCATAAATTTAGCAGGTACACCAATTTTTTCTACCACAGAAGATATATTAGTAGGGTTAATCATTACATTTTCAATATAAACTAATTTATTTTCTAATAATCCATTCTCTGTAGTAATAAGCTCTTCAAATCGTTCTAAAGTCATTGAGAATTTGTGCTCACTTCCACCATTCATACTGACTTTTACATACTTCATAGTGTCACCGCCTCTCTTAATTATCTATAATTCGCTAAGAATACGCTTACATCCTTTTATTTAAACGTGGATTTATCACTTTCCACTACACGTTTGAAATAATTTGCAGAAAAACAGATAATATACACCGTTTATTCTATTTATTAAAATTACAATAAAACGTTTCTAGAATTCTATATCTTTGGAAAAGATTATATAATAGTATTGATTAAATAATAGGAGTGTTATGAATGGTTGATATAATCCGACTCTTAATCATCATACTGATTGCAATTTTTTTATTTTCATCAATTATTATGGAGTTTAAAAAACCTCAAAAAAGTATGTTTTGGTTCTCAATTGAAGTCTTGTTTCTGCTAGGAATCGTACTTTTAATGAAAGAATTTTTCTTCAAACTTTCCGCATAACCTCTTAAGTAAAACATAATATTCCATCAATAACGCAGGATAAATTATGATTTTTATTTTTTTACTAAATTTAAGAATGTAACTTCCAATAGTTATCCTTTTTTTATAACTACTTTATATGCTTCTGCTAATTACTCTTTTTGTATATTATCATGAAGACTAGAACAAGCATGCCTTGTCATATATTAGATAAGGGATGTGATAACATTGGATAACTATAACAATCAATTTGTTTTTCATGTAGTCAAAAGTTCGGCAATTAAAAGATTTATAATTATCGATATAATCGCTGGAACAGGAATTTATTGGACTGTAAACTTTATTTCTTCAAATGCATTACTCGCAATTATTAGTTGTATTTTAGGGACAAAAAAAATGAAGAAAATGTATCATTCATAGAAGCAATAACTAAATCTCAATTCATTTCTTTCAAATGTAAACATTCTATTATCTTAATTAAATAAATAAGCTCCCAAATAACCGATGTTTACAATCACACAAAATAAGAGGTTTCTGATTGCACAGAAACCTCTTATTTAATATCCGTATCTTTATATACTAAATACATTACATGATTATCTTTTCTATGTTCACTTTATAATTGTTAATAAAAAGGATAATGATAGAAATGCACAAAGTGGTATATATAAAACAGTATCCATTCTAGCAAACTGCGTACCTATTTTTCGTTTAAAGATACCAAAATAATGAAATTCACCAATTACTCTTAGGAAAAAAACAACCATACAAACCCAGGATCCCATTTGAACAAAAATATTTGGAACTGCGAAATGAACAATATTTGCTTGTTGTAATAAAATCATTGCTGCCATACTTAATAATAACGCAATGCACAATGTCATTCCTGTACCTGGTGTAAACGCCTTTTCTCCAGCTTTAGTTGGAATGACACTATTTGTCGCCCACTTACCCCCGAAAGCCCAATAAATATGTAAAAAACTAACTAAAAATAATATACAGACAGAAATATATGTAATAATAAGCATTTTGTCCTCCCATTATTTTATTTAAGTCCTCAGTTTTAGAATATGCTATGAATTTCTCATTGGCAATCTATATTTAATTACATAAAAAACCTTTAATAATTTATCAATTTAACGATAAATCATTAAAGGTTTACTGAAATTTATTATGCATTATACCTATTTCTACGACGTTCCATCCTCGTTTGTCCTTGAACAGTCTCTTCTTTATATTGATCTATTTGCTCCGACATTTCATATGTTACAGCTGGAGCTGATTCTTCGTAATTATGCTTACGTATTTTTTCTGGCGTTTTACGTTTAGAACCTTTTCCACCAAACTTAAATAATTTCACCTTAAATTTCGGTAATCTTGGAAGTGGCATCTTAAATGATAGTTTTTTGCGTTTCTTTTTTTGGTGAAATAGATTTATATTTTCTTTATTATTATCCTTCTCTTTACGGTGTATTAACGTCGCAAGTAATCCACCTAATATAAGTCCTCCAGCTAAGAGTAGAAGATATACGTAATTGCTTGTCATTAAACTCGTCATACGCTCAAGTATGACTAACGACTGTACTTCCTTTATATCCCATAATAAAGCGGCCCATAATGAGAATAAACCTAAAGTAAGCCCGTATGTACGAAAGCGAAATATACAAGGTATTAAAGCGATACAGGCGGCAATTTTGGCATTTGCTATTATAGCACTTGTTGAAATATCCTGATTCCAAATAACTAACAGTAGTGTTATAAATGGTGCATATGCTATCCAGCTACATATACGTGAATATATCTTTTTTGCAAAGTAACTACCGAAACTAGTAAAAAATAAAAGTCCTCCAATATATAAAGATTGTTCAAGAGGGATTTGCTTTAACATTCCTGCAATTGGAAAGAGGCCGCTCAGTAGCATTAATAATACATCTAATTTCTTCACAATTCCCCATTCCTTTCAAATTTCTATTAAGTTTTAAAATTAATTTTCCATGTGATTCAGTTTTTGTATTTCTAAAAAACATCTTAATCCTGAATGTTTATAAAGTAAATACAAAATAGAAAAGATACATGACAAAGGATAGCTATATTTACATGAACAAATGACAAATCCTAATCGGTATAACGAACAGGATTTATTTACTATTATTTAAATTAGCACTATTGAATCTTTCTTTTCTCTCTTTATTACATCAACATCTAATTCATCATCGAATTCTTTAAACTCTCTTGCATCTATATCAGTGGCATAACTCTTTATTACTTTAGCCATATGCATAGAATATGGCATATGCACATTTTTTTCCGGAAGTATACTTGAATTACAACACATGAAATGTATCATTTTAGCGATATATTCCCTTTCTACATGTTTTACACCTAATGGTAGAATTTCAAGTATATATTGTTGAATTGTGTCACTACAATTTAATCGATATTCACCAGTGCTATAATACATCCCTGTTTGATCCGCATATAATCCAGTTCTATCCATATCATTTTCACGATCTATTACAACAAAGCTTGGTACATCAAAAGCAGTATTTATTCTTATAACGTTTAAATTCGGAACCTTTAATATATCTGGAATAATCTCAGGTGCAATATCTATATTAATTTTTTCATTTTGCAACTCTTTAATCCAATATTTTCTCAAATTCGCATCTACAATGAAATAAACTTGTTCATTTTCCTTTTGCGCATGTTGTAACATTCCCATTAATGTTTCAGATACAAATTCCTTAAAACGGGCACCCACATCATTTCTTTTTGATGGTTGTGGTAAAAATACATTATGTTTATTTATTTGTAATAACATATAGTCGATCGGTTGCCACTCCGATTCCGTATCCCCATATAATTTATATGATATTTCTTTACCTTTTATTTTTGAAATAATAGGTAAGAAATCAAACTTCGAGATTCGTTCAACTGATAAATTGACATATGTACAAGGTAAATTCCTCTTATTCCAATTGCCTTTCAAAAATCCTTTTTGTTCTAATAAATTAAAAATACTAGTTACAATTGTTTCACGAGATACACTTTGACCTATAAATAAATTAATAAATGTTGAAATACGTTTTGTTCGTGCAAACCCTTCACGAATAATTTGTTTCGGATCAATCTTCTCTCTTCCATCACACTTCTTCATTGCAATTAATGCTAACGTCGTATCACTTCGCTTACCTGCCGTAGCATGAACTGCTTTTACAACATCATCTACAAGATTTGTTTTATATTTTTGGCAATACTGCATTTTATATGGATTTTGTAACACTTTTTCAATATTAAATCTTACAATCTTTAATAATACTGGCGAATCAGCATTTACTACATAAGATGTTTCTCCTATTTTAGCTAAAACTATTTCACTATCAAATAATGCTTGTTCTATTTCCAATGCTATATTTTCAGACCAAATTTCTAAGGTTACGGTCTCTAATCCTTTTGGTGCAAATAAAGGAAATAATTCATTTTCATTATTTGTTGCTACCCTTTTGCATTCTGGCAGTAATGCGAAATGAGAGAATTTCCGCTGAAATTCTTTAAATAGATATCCTTTCTCCTTTACTTTTATACCTAGCTTTTTTTTAGTACCTTGCACTTTATATATTCTTTCATTATATGGAAGTAATACTCTTCTATTTGTTCCGACAATATAATCTTTCGGATATTGGACAATATGGTCTAATTCAATTTCTCCACCTATTTGAAAATCATCTTTTAATGTTCTAAATAACTTAATCCATTTCATACCGTTTGTAGCTTGTTGTACTTTTAACTTTACAAACCGCATTTTTTTATTATCTGATGTAAATTCTGAAGTAGAAATCAATATCATGCCTCGTTTTCGTCGCAAAAGTAAAGGAATATCGGGATGGTTATATTCTTGGTATCACGAATGATTTTATGAGGATTCAGTATTAGTGTTTTCTATATGATTAAGTCTATATTTGAAGGTGACATATCAGCGATATTTTTATCTATTTCTTATATGTGTTAGCAAGTTCGTTTGCAAACTTGTTAGCACTTTTTTGTTTAGATAATACACGCATTTCTTCTTTAATACCTCTTCTTACTAAATCCCTCTTAATAATCAAAATTTATATATATAATTTAAATAATTTATGGTATGGTTTCATATGTTAATCAATTACAACACTTTTAAAAAGGAGATTATTATAATATGAATATAGGAATACACTTTCACGCTCCAGAAGATGAAAATTTCTTTTTATCCGTACTAAGTTTATTAGAACCTTTTAATTTTAAAAATTACTCATGGCAAGTAAATGCTTCCGAAATATACCTAAAAGATTCTTGTGGTAATTTTACGTTTGAAACATTGCTCGACGATGATCACTTTATATCTGGAAATAAGTTAGAACAAAATTTAAGAAACAAAAATTATTTCTTAATCTTCTTGACAATATGTGCTTTCCCTGAATTAGGAAAGAATACTCCAACACGAATACTCACAGCAATAGACTTTATTAATACTGATTGTGAATTCGTATTAAGTATAGTGGATGGTTTTGATATTAGTATTTTATGCAAAGACGAAGAGTTATTAACGACGTTATACCAACATGTCCAGGATCTTGGTTATGTAGATACCAAGTATCTAACAGTAAATAATAGCGGTACATTTTAATCCAATATGAATTAAATAAAAAAGAGAGTCTACTCATATTTGAGCAGACTCTCTTTGCTACTTCACATACACATAGGCTTCATTAGCTGTTACAAAGTATGTTTTTCCTTTACTATTGTGTACTTTATATTGGAAGCATCAACAGTTACCTTTGCATCAATTATAAATACTATACTAATCTCTTTATCTATTATTTCATTCCTAGCAAATCGCTTTCTCTCATGATGGACTCTTTCCCACTGACTAAAGACTGTAAAACACAAAAATTTTATAAAAAGTAAATCTTTCAAGGAAAATATATACAACTATTGTTATAATTAAGTTCGCAATATTTTTCCGGGAGTATTCCTATAAAGAACAGTAGACACTGGACATACACACTAGGCACTCTCCTTCTTAAATACGTTCATAGAAATATAGAAAGGGTTTATACGATGGGACAATTTCAAAGTAATTTTCAATCAGCACAACAAATCGCTACGCAGATGAGAGCAGCTTCAGATACCATCCAAAGTGCAACAAATCGCTCTATAAAAAAGGCAACGCGTACTACGCTCTCTGTTAATTCAAAAGCACAAGAAGTGAACCAACAAGTTTTAGATTTGACGAAACAATTCTCAACCGCCTTTCAACAAGCGGTCGATAATATTCATTCAGTAGCCAAAGAGTTTGAGAGAATGGATCACGAGCTTCAAAACAATTTTCGCTAATGTGACCACCTTCGTAAAGATAAAACGATAGGAGGAAAAAGATGGATCGAGATATTGAAAACCAAACTAAACAGTTAAATCAGAAGTTACAAAATGTATTTGAAAAACAAGAACGAAATCAATCCGCGATTCAAACTCAGGAACAAGCGGAAACAGATTTTCACGGATGGAAAAATCGAAGTAATCGCCTATTCAACCGTATTTTAGAAACTTGGCACAGCGATAGAGAATTATCTCATTTTTTTATGGATATCCGTCAAGAAGCACAACACATTGAGCGAAAACTTACATTCGAATTGGAAAACAAAAAAGAAACATTGCTTAAAGAAAGACGAGACCTTAGTAATTTAGAAAACAACCTATCCTACCAGCAACAACAATTAGTAAGGAGGACAAATGCATGAGTTTAAATATGTATTTGGGAGAAGTACAGAACCAAACTCAGAGCATGAACGCTGTATGTACCGCTACCATTCAAGGTATGGAACAAGCCATACAGTCGATTGACGCTTTTGCAATTGACACTGTTCTACAAGGACAAACTTACGATAGTGCAAAAGCATTTTTCACAGAAACCTTTCGTCCATTAGCACAAGGAATCATTTACTTATGTGAAGAATTAATCCGTCAGAACGATGCCTTTCCAAGTCAATTTCAATCACAGGTGGCTTCAACAGATGTTATTGAACAAGAAATATTAGAACAAATTCGAGAAATTGACCGAATGAAGGCAAGTATGGAAGCCATTAGTCAAGCTATGCCAATCCCGGGTATGGACGCCATGGCGAATCTTTTTACTCTCATGAGACACAAACTTCAAGAAAAGTTAAATCATCTATATGAATTTAATCAAACGTCTAGCAATAACTATACTACAGCACTTCAACTAGCTACGAGTATCGCACAAGGGCTTGCGGAAGTACAAAGTGGCAAAGGATTTAGTCCTGCAAGCGGAACATTTAGTACGCAAGGGTTGAATATGGAATGGGCGACTTCTATTCAAGCGATTACAGAAGATAGGAATCGTCAGGCTGATAATTCAATTGAAGAAGGTGCCATGTGTGGCAAAATCCCGCCAAAATCAGAAGAGACATTTTGGGATAGAAATAAAAAGGACTTGAATGATGCGTGGACTGGGATTTCTACTGGGGTTGTAGATGGGGTTGTAGACGCATGGGACGGATTCGTCGCTTTAGGAGATAAAGAGACCTGGTTAGACATGAAGGATGCAATCGTAAATTATAAAGAAACCCTACCTGCGGCATGGAATGCTCTATCCGATTCATTCATAAATGAATTATGGAATGGGGATATGAAAAGTAGAGAACATTATGCAGCTTATGCAGTCACCTCGCTACTCACAGGTTTTATTGGTAGCAAAGGTCTGGATAAGGTTGGACAAGTAGGAAAAGTAACAGCTGTTACAAGTCTTACAAAAGGAGGATCGCTTCTAACAAACTCCTCTGCATACAGAAATGCATTGCATATATTAAATAACTATGAATTCATACCTGGAACTCCGTTCTCATATGCAGGAGTTGGAAGTATCCAACAGTATTTGCAGAAAGCAGCTCCATATACTTATGAAGGTCCAAATGGTCCTAAGACAATAAGATTAAGAAAAGGTGAGTTGGCAGGAGACAAACATCCTGTTACAGGTATTCCGTATGATGCAGATGGGTTCCCTATTTTTAAATCTAAGGGTGAGGTAATCCTAAAAGAGGCAGACTTCAAAAAATCTAGACCAACACATTTCAGAAAATGTAGTAAAGCATTATACGAACAAATAATAAAAGACCCTGATTTAGCTTCAAAATTTACGAAAGAAGAAATCCAAATGTTTAAACAAGGTGAAACACCAAAGCATTACACATGGCATCACCATCAAGATACTGGTAGAATGCAACTTGTAGATTATCAGATACATCACGATACTGGTCATACAGGTGGATATAAAATTTGGGGAAAAGATAGCGATAAATAAGGAGTGGCAAAAATGAACAATATTACATGGTCCTTTATGAGTAAAACACCAATTACAGACGTAGAAATCCAAAAGATAGAACAATATTTTAATATTAAATTACCCAACGATTTTGTTGCGTGCGTGAAGAAATATGACGGGGGATACCCTAACCCAAAAGTATTTGATGTACCAGGACAAGATGAAAATGTATTCAGTGACCTCTTAACTCTTCATATAGAAGATAAATATTCGATTGTCCAAAACTATGAAGGTATAAAAGATAGATTAGTTGATAAAGTATACCCTTTTGCTAGAGACCCGTTTGGTAACCTTCTATGCTTTGATTACCGAAATAATCCCGAAGCCCCAACCGTTGTATTTTGGGATCATGAGGAAGAAGAGCTGGAAGAAGCAATTTACCCTGTTTGTTCATCTTTTACAGAATTGCTGGATAGCTTACGCGATTTTGAAGACGACGAATAAAATAAAAAAAGAAGAACGCCTTGTAGTAAGGGTAAACGTTCTTCTTTTTTATTGGTCTATGTAATTATCCATCAAAAATGTAATATTTACAGTTGTTACATGAAATTGGTATTATTTCAAGGAGTTATAATTCGACTGCATCGTTACAACGTATGCAACAATTCGAACAAGCTCAAGCTGCAACCTGTAAACGTTTATAGAAGTGTTTAATATGGCTGTAAACTTTGTTGGACTTGGAAAACCAACTAATGCTTCTAAGAATGCAAAAGATTGGAGTACATTGCTGGGGCACCCTAAATACGGTGAGGTTCCCGAAAATATAAGACTGGAAATGTTAGAACGTGAAGCAGTAGCTAGAGACGGTTTGAAAAAATCAATAAAAGAGAGGTTGCAGTCCATTGAAAACAATAGTTAAAAATATAGGTGGTAAAAATATATTAGCTACAGCAGAAGAACATTTAAGCCCTCAAATAGAAAAGTTATTGTATTTGCTAACTAAAGTAGAATATAACAAATTAGTTGATGGATTTTCTATACAAGCTGGTTGGTCTATTTTTGTTCTATCCAAACGTGAAGATGGGTATCACATTATTGCCCCAGATTATACAAAAAATCCATTTAAGGATACTACAGAGGATCTAACAATTGCTTTATGGGTGCAATTAGAACAAGTACACTGTTTACGTCAGTTAAATATTGATGGTGAAATGATAAGGTTTAGCGATAAAATAGTGACTGCAAAAAATGTGTTACAACTAGATGAGATTTATTTACAAAGGGCTGAGGATTGTGAAAAAGGTGATTCTGGTTGGTATATCGGTCCTGTCGATGAAACAGAAGGTAAATTAGAAGCATTTTATGCATATCAGCTACTAAAAATTAGACCTTCAATTATTCAAGTTTTAGCCTTACCTTATGAATATCTAGTAGTTTTTGAGAAAGATAAAATCAAAGCAATTTTAGATGATAACGATCTTGATGTTTGGAATGGAGTTACAAACTGAGATTGGTTAAGTTCTAAAATAATTGATAGGAGTTAACCGCATGGACCCCGAAGCTTCGGAAATTCTAGGAATATTAGACGTTTATGAAGAAAGTAAAAGAGAAATTTTTGAAATGATAGAAGCTGAAGGAATGGCTCACATTAAACTAGACACATACAATATGGAAAATAATTAAGTATAAATAAAAAAAGAGCATCCCTCCTATTAAAACAGGAATGCTTTTTTTAAAATTTCGCTATTACTTCACATACACATAGGCTTCATTTGCTGTTACATAGTATGTTTTACCTTTGCTATTGTGTACTTTATATTGTGACGATCCATTGACAGTTATTTTCGCATCAATCGTGAACCCTAATCCTGCATCTACAGAACCAGCAACATCTTTATTCTGCCAAGATGGAGCATCATAGAATCGTAGATTGTTAACCTTAGATACAACGCGTTTCCCTACAATAGATGAATTCACTGTACTCTTCTTACTAAACTTCACATAATATGGATCGTTCTTAATCCATTGCTCTCCACCAAGATTTAACCAACCATCCTTTTCAGCCCATACAACATAAGCTTCTGGTTTGTTTAACTGACGAATCTTAGAATAGCTTGTACCCGGTCCTTTACGTAAATTAACGTTGTATCCTTCAATATAAGCAATCCCATCTGTTACAGCCATTGGAACTTCGGCTGGCTTAGATGGCTTGTCAGGTACAGAAACATCCACGATAGAATTATTGTATGCTCGTTGTACATCTGCTCTAAATTGAGCTTCTGAAACGCCATGAGACTTTAAGTAATCAAGTGGGTCTTCATGATCTGTACCGCCGAGATAATGTGTTACATCGCTATGCGTCCATAATCCTTTTTCTACAGATAACCCACGGTCACGTAAGATTTTAGCTAGTAATTTAACATATTTATCATAGCTGCGTTTGAATTTTGTATAGTCCGCTGTTTCGCATAACTCTACATGTACAAATCGTTTATTCGCAGCAGGTCCACCGCCATAAGCAATGTACTTTGTATCAGCAATTTGGATTGTTTCGTCCCAATCGACTGCATAGTGAACAAATGCATTTCTCCATGTACGAGACTCGTATTTTTGAATATTAATAGCTGGAGCTTCTGGAGTTGCTGTAGAATGTGCTATAACTCCCTCATAAGCACCTACACCATAACGGTATGGTTGTTTAGGTAAATCAGGAATAATAAGCGTTCTATCAGCAAAAGCACTTGTTGCAATAGATAAAACTAAAATAACCGCAAAGACTACAGAAGAAATATGTTTTAATGTCTTTTTCATTTTTCATCAACATCCTTTTTCATAATTTTTGTGTGATCAAATAATCCACTTGCTGACAGCCCAATGATGATTCCTTGAAATACATTTGTTTTGATATCTCCGTCCAAAAATAAAACGCCTAGCGCAATGCCAAGCGTTACATTCAATAACGGAACATATTTTGTTTGTAATCCAATTGTTTTGGCGATTTGAGAAAGACCAACGACAATTCCAATCATTACGGCTAAACTAACCATTACATACCACCTCCTTTCAATAAGAAGGCAAGAATAGCTGCGATAATACCACCAACAATACTTTTAACAAGCCAATTTGTATTGTTAAGTATCTTTTCAATATTTTCCTCAATCTTTGCCACTTTGCTTTCTACCACTGCAAGGCGTATCTCAACGTTTTGCATTTTTGTTTTGTTTTCTTCACACTCTTTGCATTTGTCCATTTTGACCACCTCATTTCAAAATAAAAAGAGCAGCGAAATCGCTCCTCTTTGTTAGAAAAACCGTATTTTATTCAAAATTAAAAACAGCTCATGGCTGTCCTACTTATTTAAACGTATTTAGTTAATATTGATCTGCTGATAATGCTTCTTCTATCATTCTATTTTCTACTTCTTCCACATGTTCAAGTGTTACTTCATCAGAAGCCCCTGGTCTCTTTCCAGTTAGCTTTACATAATCTTCGGCACAGATAAGGCTTACTTTACCGAAAAGCTCAATCTCGTAAACTCTGCCGCCCTTATTACATAAATCACATGCAGTAGCAATCCGCATATTCAACGTGCCATCAGGAAGTCCCCAAACTTCAACTTTTGTATCTTCCTTGATACCGCAAAATTCTAGCATATCGTTTGGAATGCTAACGGTGACTTGATTTTCACCTTTCTTCAAATCAACTACTCTACCTAAGAATGGTGACTGTTCATTAGGTGGCATTGGACGCATAAATTTGTCTGGATTCATACTCATCTCCCTCTCTATGTTCTAGAAGTCATATTTGTGAAATCAACATAATTCCATCTACCATCATGGAAATACCACCCTAAACCTAAGCTACCATTTGTATAATGAATAGAACCTGCATTAGCACCAAAGTATCCACCACATACGTTAATCCCATTACATTCAATTGATTGTGTCGTTGCAACAGGATCTTTTGATTCAATTCGGAATCTATTTTCATTGTTGTAAATGTGACCGATGTAACTTCTACGTTCTCCACCGCCACGGGGATAAAAACTGAGTCCCGCACGATCATCTCCAACGAGTGCCATCATTTCGCCATTGCTTATGATTTCAAGTGGCGCATTCATATAATTCCATTTGTTCACATGATTGTGGTAAATAACATTATCTTTTGTACCAAGTGCAATTGTAGAAAAAGGCAGTGTTCCGTTTACGAGTTCTCCATGTGTTGTATCCCAGTTATAAACGGAAGGAACGTCACCTTCCACCAACTGAACACCTGATACAGCAATTGCTTGCATATTATTTAAGAGCCCCTCGCCAAATAAATCAATATAAACATAACCATTTCCTTCTACATAGTTACTCGGCACAGTGAAGGTTAAAGCGTATCTTACTATTTTCCCAGTTTGAATGCTTGGTGCATCGTAAGTTTTTGATGCTCGTCCAAGCTCCACGGGAGTGTCACCGTTATATTTACCGAATACCGCTCTCATGATTGGCTTGTTTGTAATGTTTACACGATTATCATTGGTAGTTGCTCTGAAATGAGCCGACAATGTGTATTTCTTACCTGGTTTTACACCATCAAATAATGTAAAACGAATCCAGTTTCCTAAATCTATCCGCAACGGATTAACCATTGGCTCATAATTATTAACCACTGGTTTCTCAATATATGGATTAGACATAATTGTCCATGTAGGACTGTATTCAATCTTCAAAAAATAATTATTAAAATTCTTAAAAGAAATGTGTGAAAAGTCATGATCTGGAATGAGATTCTTCCTTGGTGTTACTGAAAATTTCTGCCCACGCTCATCTTCAAAAAAGAAGTCAGCCATTTTTGCTGTAATACCATTTTTATCAATCGTAACTTTCCCATTTTCGATTTTAATTACATCTGCATTAATACCTGTAGCGGTGAGCCATTTTACAATGGTATCAGCGTTAATCTGCAACTTAGCAACATTAATTTGAATCTTTTCAGCTGTTTGGTTAATAGCTGAGATAATATCGCCTTTTTGGACGGTACTAGTAATCGCTTTTTCAGTTACCTCAATACGTCCCTCTTGTTTTTCTACATACGTTTTATCCGCATATCTTCCGTCAGCCTGTTGTTTCGTATATACTTCGTTTTTTACTGCAGCAAGTTTAATTCCCTCCGTATTGGCGGAAATAAGGCGCTCTAATTCAGTTGTTTTCTGGTTGTAATCTAGTGTAGCTACTTTATTGGAAATATCTTCAATCATTTTATCAGCATCAGTTTGATCTTTCGGATGCAACCAAAATTCTGTAGCTACTTTACCTCGCTGTAACATCGGAAGGGCAGCTCGTATACGTCCGTTTCTTTGAACATAATAACGCCATCTAACCCACTCTTCATTAGCTGCAACCTTTGAAACCATCATCATTCTTGCCCAATCGCCTTGTTTAGCCCATTGGATTTCTACACGCTGCGTTCTCATTCTAGTTCCTTTTGTAGCATTCCAGAACTCAATTTCCATCCATGCTTTTTGATCCAATGAAGCTATATTGTCAGTAGCAAACCAACCTGAAGAAATAAGATCCTCACCATTTGTAACTGATATAAATTCAGAAGCGGTACCAGACCAGTGATCACTAGTCTTTCCTGAGTAATCACTCCAGAAAGTTGCGTATCCTTTGTATTTTGAGTTTGGCTGAATGACAGTACCCTGGTTAATTGACCAATACTTGTTACCTAATTCAAGACCTGCGTTTCTAATTTCGTTGATAGAACCAATACCGCCTACATAGTTCTCAACATCTTTCATTTTCACTGTCAGATCAAGTGCATCAGAATGTTGTTTGATTGTAGATTGTGCTTCAGTAATTTGTTTACCTTGTACCGTTTGTGTTTCTTGTATTTTGGTAACGTTTTGAGAAATACCTTCAGCGGTTTTCTCTACTGCTGTTACACGCTTATCAAATCCACCCTGATTATTTTCTACTTTTGTTACTGTTTCTTTGATTCCATCCACACTTTTTGCAATCTCAGTTGTTTTATTTGTTAGAGTATTTGCTTGCTTTTCTACACTTGTTAACTTCTCACTAATCTTGCCTGCTTGCTCTTTAATTTCAGTTGTTGTTTTCTTCAGATCATTTGCAGTTTGTTGCACATCAGATATTGTCTTTTTTGTGCCTTCCACAGTTTGCTCGACTGTATTAAATTTATTGCTGATATCAGTATCTTTTTTAGTTAACGATTCAATAGATAATTTAAACCCGTTAGAATCCTGCTCAAACTTTGTTACCTTCTTATCAATTTCACCCTGTTTATTTTGCACATCAGAAATGGTTCGACTAACACCTTGTAAGCTTTCTTTCACTTCATTAAATTGCCCTGTTGCTTGTTTTTGCGCTTCTTGAACCTTTTGATTTAATTCATTTTTTGTGGTCTCGATATCTTTGCTCACCTGTTCCAATGTTTCTTTCTTAACGGATTCCACATCAGGAACAACAGAATCCCATTTACCATCCTTCCACAATTTCAGAATACCAGGCTTACCTATGCTGATATCTTGCCACAACGTTTTTCTATCCTTTAAGTTTTCTGTTGGTGGATTTATACCTTCAATAATATCAACGGTATTATTCTTCAAGCTTTCAGCCACTTGTTCAGCAATTTTCTTTGCTGCTTCCGATTCTTTTCGAATGACTTCTGTTTCTTTTACGTTCTCTTGCAGCTTTTTATCTAACGTATCTAGTAATTCTTTAGATGCTTTATTCGATAAGCTACCCATGATTTGTGCGTATAACCTATCGATAAGGCTTCGTGTATCTTTAATTTCACGATAATTACCAAAGATATATTTATCTTTCGATGGATCAGTGTCACATTCATCTGCTGCTATTAACCTAGCTTCTAAGAAAAGTGGTGGACTAAATCCTGTATCTTTTATTCGTACTGTATCGCCTTTACGAACCGCTTCATGAGATAAACCAAACACTTTTTCAAGCGCTACTGCATCTACTTCATATAAAGTAGAACTATTAATTCGCTTCTTTAATTCTGCTTCTGTTAATTGTTTAAGTCTTTGCTTCGTCATATCTTGGTCTTCTGTGTGTGGTAAATAAATATCAAATAGATGCTTACCATCTTTTGACCAACGTTGCAGAGCATCATTATTTTCTACATAAAGTTTGCCATTGTTTATTTCTTCGAATGTGAGAAATTCACCAGTTTCACTATTTTGTGGACCAACACCGACAAGAGCGGTTACTACATCTTGACTACTCTCAATACGCCGAATGCCTTGTACATCTTTTTCTAGTAAAAACTCTTTCCCATTGTCACGGCCAACTTTTTTTACTAAATCTACATAACGACCGACAATAAAAGATCCCAATATTTCTGTTCTAAAACGAATCTCAAGTTCAAACGTAGATGCGATTTGTTTTAAGAGATCAAGCGGATTTGTAAAATCATTAATATGAATGGTACGTATACCAACAAACTCAGTAATCCCACGTTTCCATTCTGTACCTTGTAAAGCAAAGTCCGTAGATTCATTGACTGTAGTAGCTTGTAAAGTTTGTGGTTTAATTACAGTCGCTTTCTTTAGCTTTGTATGTTCACCAAGTGCATAAATCTTTTTTGGACGACCTGCTGAATCTTGCTCTACTTCTGTAATAATGTATGAAACAAAAGTACCGTCACGAGTTTGTTTAACGACAAGGTTCTGTTGTATAAGTGATGCCGCTATCTTTGTACCATCAGCTGTTGTGAACTCAAATTTATCTTTGTTATCTTTAAGCTCCCATTGGCGTAAATCATCCCAATAATCCTGTTCTTTGATAACACCTATGATTTGTTCTGTTTTAAAATCCACAATGTGTAATAGATTATTTGCTTTACTCATCTGTAACGCTCCCTATACGTGACATCTACCTGTCCAATGTTGTTTGGGGATATTTCGATTTCATTCTTTCCTTTTTCAATACGTATATAGTCACTCATAAAATCCTTTATATTTATCGCATCCGCTCCATTAATACGAATACTTGCATCCGATGAATCGATTTCTACAAGATCTCCTTTTTGAACAATATAAGGTATTTGACGTTCAGTATTGCTGTTTACTTTTTGCACTTTAATATCATGTACAGCCGCAATTAATGATGGTGCATCATTAAACGAGCATATATGAACAACAATTTGAGCTACCTTTTTCATAAAGCTATTGGCCGTATCCCACCATTGGGCAAATTTTTCTGTATGATAATTTCCTTTTTCATCAATTAAAGCAATATCACCTTGCCAATAATTTCCCACTCGTGCAATGTGTAGACGTCCATAAAAATCATTCCATGTTGTACGATAATAACCAGTTTCTGCTATAATCAGATGATTGTAGTCACCGTTTCCTGCCATAACCTCACCGAAATTCTCACTAGAATTTCTATATGCATCAAACATACCTACTTTTCCAACTACAACGCTGTTTTCATCTAATAAATAAAGTTCTACCCGTCCCATAGTTGCAGGGTTTAAGTTTCGACATTCAACTATTGCATCAAGTGTGAAATCTTGTAGCGGTCCACCTGTAATGCTTCTTTTCACTGCTGGTCCGTGCCAAAATTGCCCTTGACCATAATCAGATGGCATGATACGTGCGCCATCTGCTATCATTTTCCCTGCTACAATGCCGTAATCTGAAACGAAATCTTTTCCCACTTCCGTCCAACCTACTAGAGAGTTTGCTTTATCATGCATAACCAATTCATATCGACTTATTGGCGTTTCATCTATCTTAACTGGATATCCTATACGGAAATGTTGATCTCCATTTTTATTTATAATATCAATGAATGTAGAAGGATTCGCTACCTGTATCTTGAATTTCGGTTCAGAAAATACACTTCCTTCATTCAAAACATCCATTTTAATAATATTATTCGGTTCTAGTTTTGCTTTTGCATTTCGAATTGGTCCTAATTTATAAGGCATTGGACAGATAAATTTTAAAGTACCTTTTCCCAGACTCACAAAATCATCAACATTAAAATCTTCATCAATAACAGCTATATATGTTCTGTCTGGTTTCACATCAAAAACTAACTCGACAGGTTGTTCTGTAATTAACCAATCTGCTATTTCTTCTTTTAAAGTTTCTAAGTCTGTTCCATCTGGAACAATAATTCCTACAGGTACAGGAAGTGGACGTGGGTCGGTTTCTGTACCTAATAATCTTGCGCCTGGATATCCAGGTGTTTTTAAAAAATTCCGTTTTAGAGTTGCCCATGTTGGGGGACTCCATCCTTTTTCAATTTGGATATATTTCTTACGTTCATTGTTAAATGTAAAAGAACTCACTTTAACACCCCATTTCCCTATAAAATAAAAGAAACTCAAACCTAAAAGGCTGAGTCTCTTTTATTTTCTCTATCTTGATACTCGGTTGTATATCGATAAGTACCACGTGCAACTTCCCGTCCATCTAAATTAATAGGTACTTCAATTGCTAATCCACCACCTGGGACTGCAAATTCACCATTAACACCTTGATCTTGATACAATCCATTAGCTTGTAATCCTATATTCCCTACATTAACTGTTGGTACTGCTGCTTCGCTCATCGCTTGAGATGCGCGATTTATTATTCCAATTGAATTTTCCATACCAATTGCAAGACCAGCCCCAATATGCTTACCAACTTGATCTCTCATTAACCTTGATGGACTGTGAATGTCAAAGAATCCAGTAAAACCATCTAAAATACTGCTACCGATGGATTTAACCTTGTTTAACACTTTCCCAGCCATACTACCTAGGCCGTCAATTAATCCACTTATTATATCTTTACCTATCTTAAATAAATCGATTTTTCTTAAAGTATCAACAATCTTTGGTACAATATCAGTCACAATTGTAGAACCTAATTGCCCCACCATACTTACGATCCCTTTTATTAAAGCCCAAATTAATTGCACACCAGCTTCAAGAATTTTAGGTAAATTTCTAATTAACTCTCCTGCTAAAGTGATAATAAGATTAAGTGCTGCCCCAACTAACTGTGGTAAGACTTGTACAATCCCTGCAATTAACATCAGTAAAATCTTGATACCTGCTTCAAGTATCTTTGGTAGATTTGCAATTAATGTGGACGCAATTTTAACAATCAAGTCTAACGCTGCATTAATAAGCTGTGGTAAAACTTGCACAATACCATTAATTATTGCCATCAAGATTTTAACACCAGCTTCGATTATTTTAGGTAGATTCGTAATCAGTGTATCTGCTACTTTGGTAATAAGATTTATTGCTAAATCTATTAATTGAGGTAGCATATTTATGATTCCATCTATTAAGCTTGTTAAAACTTTAACACCAGCTTCAATAATCATAGGTAAATTTGCAGTAATGGCTTCAATCAAAGTCGTAATAACTGTAATAATCGCTAAAGCAATCATAGGTAAAGCCTGTGTAATCCCTGTAATTAATGAAACTAATAAATTTATCCCTATTTCAATTAACTGAGGTAAAAATGACATGATTCCATTAATAATGGTTTGAATAATCGTTACAGCAATTGGGATTAGTTGCGGAATCATCAACATAATTCCATTAACTAAAGTCATAATTAATTGAAGTCCTGTCTCTATGAGCGTAGGTAAGACCTGTACAATTCCGGAGATTAAGGTTTGAATGATTTGGATTCCAGTTTGAACAATCATAGGAAGATAAGTAGCAATCATTTGTGAAATTGTATTTATAATCCCCACTATTGCTTCAAGTATGATTGGAGCTGCTACCACTAATCCATTCACAAGACTTGAAATCATTTGTGATCCAACCTCAAGAAATTGAGGTAAAGCTGTTGTCACGAAAGTAGATATATTGGTGAAAATATTTGTTATGGTTTCAAGAATAATTCCGGAATTTGCATTTAAATATTCTGCAATCGCTGGTAAATAACGAGATACAGAAACAAGAACACCAGGAAGCCCACCAATAATTGCACCCGCTATAGAAGGACCAATCATCTTAAAGATTTCACCTAATTGGCTAAAATCTCCCGAAAAAGCTGCCTTTACTGCATCAAAAAGTTGCAGACATGCTTCACGTATTTTACTAACTGCTAATCCTATTATTTCGGCTGCATCTTGGAATCCTTTCGGTAAGTGTGTGATCCAATCATTTAAGTAATCTCCATCTGCGGCTGTGAAGAATAAATATTTACCTAGTGAAACTAATACTTCAATAAAGCTCTGGATACCTGAAATTACACCAGTTATGCTATTCTTAAAACCTTCGTTGGTCTGCCATAAATGACGCATCCAAACGATTAGCCCTGTAATAGCTGCGGTGGCGGCTACGAAACCACCAACTACTAATGCAACTGGACCGGCAATAGCCCCAATACTTACACCTGCTATTCCAGCAATACTAGATAAGGTGACAAATACCGGGGCTAGAGCCATGCAAGCTCCAATTAATATTCCCAGTGTGACAACAATTGTTGTTAATGCTGCTGCTAATGCTGGATGCGCTGAAATCCAACTTGCAAAAGCTCCAATAATGTTAGCTACTACGCCTAAAAGTGGCTCGAGCGCCATCTTTAAGTCACCCATTGCTTTCTGAAACTTTACAGCTGGATTTGCATCCATTTTCTTTATCATTGCATTTAATTCTTCCTGGCTTACATTAAGATCAACAACTTTATCTTTCGCGCCTAGTAACGTGTTAATGATGTTTTGTCCTTGATCTTCATAAAGTGTCCCGAAAATTTGAGCGCCAATCATATTTTTCTTTGTCGCATCGTCTACACCATCTAAAGCTCGTGCAATTTCCACCATAGCTTGTGAGCCGCCTTTACCACCTTCAGCAACAGCTTTACCCCATTTTTGCATTTGGTCAGCAGAAATCTTTGTACCTTCGAGCAGTTCTTGCAAAGCCTTAGGAACTTCTTTTCCAAATTCAGCAGCTCGGATACGTCCTTCTTTCAACCCATCTAGTAAATTATCAATATTCCAGGTACCTGTCTCGACACCAGCTGCCATAATCGCTTGTACTTCTTCAGCTGTATAGCCCGCTCGAGTTAGCTGCCCACCGTATTCAGCGATGATGTCTAACTGTTCAGGCGGAAATCCGATTTTTAATAGGGCATTTGTTAAAGCTAAAGCACTATCATTTGTTACCCCTAATTCGTTACCAATTTCATTAGTTTCTTGAATTAATTCTGTAAAATCAATACCAGCATAAGCCGTTGAAATTGCGGCTGCACCTTTTACAATTGAAGTGTTAGCTGTATCGCTTACGTTTTTATTTAAAGCCCATTGTCTACGTGTCCCCTCCAGTGCTTCTTCCACATCTACACCATATGCTTCGATTCCTCGAACAGCTTGTTCAACTGATTTCTTCGATGATGCTGGGACTTCAAATGTTACATCAATTTTTGTTTTTAATTTCGACGTATCAAGCGCTTTTTCAATTACTCCTGATATACCGCCAACTGCCACACCACCAGCTAGCATATTTTCCAAACCAATATCTAACTCTTTGAAACTTTTACTCGCTCTTTCTGCTTCTCGTGATAGGTCCCTTAAATCATTTCTAACATTTTGAATAGAGTTACCATCATCCACAGAACGAAGCGCACGTTGTAACTTTTCAATATCTGCTTCTGCTCCTAACGCTTCGCGACCAATAAGACCAATTGCTTGATCTAACTGTCTACTTGTAGCCGTGCCACTTTTAATTGCATTCACAAGACGATTTCCTAATGCTCCTGCAAAATCATCAACACTTTTTCCTGTAGCACTAAATAAGGTTTCTAATTGTCTTGTTGAACTTGCTACATTCTCTTGTTCAGCTTTTAATCCAGCAAGTTTGCCTTTCAGACCATTAAGCGATCCTTCTGTAAATTCAATTTCACGCCTAAATGCACGATATTGTTCTTCAGAAATTTTACCGTTTTGAAATTGAGCTTGGACTTGTTGTTCGGCTGCCTTCAATTTATCTAGCTTTTGTGTGGTATTTTCAATTGCTTTTGTAAGTAATTCTTGTTTTTGAGCTAATGCTTCAACATTACCCGGATTAAATTTCAAAAGACGTTCAACATCTTTTAATTCTTTAGTTAAATCATTACTATGTTTATTTACATCTTTTAAAGCATTTTGTAACGGTCCGGTATTCCCGTCGATTTCGATTGTAATCCCTTTAATTCTTCCTGCCATTTTCTCACCTCTCTTCTTTAGAAATTGTTAAAGTCTTTTTGCGTTGCTTTACGTGTTTTTTCTTGTGGTGGCTTCTGCATTTCTAAATATTCATTGATATAATCAAGGCACATACCAATAGTCATATCCTCTAAATCAGCTTTTGTAAGTTTGCATTTATAACACAAAACAAGGAACGTCTCAGTTGTGAACACTTCCCCCTGATCCGCTCCTTGTTGACTACTATTATTGCTATCTACAACTTTTTTTTAGATTGAATTGTGGAAGCTATCATATCTTGAATATCTTCTAAGATTTCAATGATTGGAAATTCATCAAATGAATCTAACCACACCATTGGCTCTGGTATTTTTGGATCAGCCGTCTTCGCCATAGTCCAAACTAAATTATAAAATACTTCAAAATCTACACTATCTAATTTACTTGGATCTAAATTTTCCATATCGATTTTCCCAAGTGGTGCTAACTTAAGAAGTTGCGCGAAATAATCCTTTCCAAATTGTGCTTTAAATCGAACTGGTGTCCCACCTGTACTTTTCAAACGAATATCTTGACCATCTACTGTAATTGTCTTTTCCATTTACTATTACGCTCCTTTTGGTGCTGCTGGTTTTTTAACGTACACTTCTTTGTACCAATTATCATAAATTGATTGAGTTGTTTTAGAAGTTGTTTTTGTTTTAACCATAGGTCTTCCACCAGGAGCTAAAACGATTGGACTAGAAACAAACTTCAGTTCATTTGTATTTGGTTCAGCTGAATTTGTTTTTGTTTTAGATGCAATTGTTGGACGACTTGCTGCACAGTTATACATAACATGTCGAGTCGCGTTTACATCGCCATCGAATTCAAATAGTAATGCAAATGGTTTCCCTTTAGCATCAGCTAATTCATTTAATACACCGTCGGTTTCATCTAATTGCTCACCTAATGCATCAATAGCAAATTGTTCTGGGATAGAAGCGATGTTCAATGTTCCATCGTAACCTTGGTTATTACTTGCCGCATAATACAGCATGTCATCTGCATAGAATTCAATTAAATCACCGCGTGGCTCAAAAGTTAGTTCAACTCCACCGGGTAGTGGAATTGGTGTACCAAATTTCACTGAAAAATCTTGTACATCATATGGAACATAATGTACATTCTTCAAACCAAACGTAACTTTATTTTCTTTATTCATTTATATCAACCTCATTTCATATATTTTCTGATACATTTTTTCAGATTCAATAATCCCTTCAATCGGTGAGTCATAAGGAATTTCATGATCATCTAGGACTTTTTCAAGCTTGGCTTCTGCAACTAAATTTTTTTTAGTTGTGTAAAGCTCTATATTTAAATCATTTATCTTGTGATAGACTTTGTTATCAGCCATAAGATTTGCTGATCCATCTGCAAGAAAACAAATATACGGAGGACTTGGTACAGGATTACCTGGTGTTGCTGCGAAATGCGAATAAGCCACAGGATAACCTGTAGCCTCAAGAATTTTTGTTAGTTCACCTAATGTCATTGTTGAACCGCCCTTTCGATACGTCTTGGCAATTCATCAATTACATACTCTTCAACTGGACGAATATGAACTTGTGCTGGAACTCGACCACCACCGACTTTCGCATGTCCATTTTCTAAGAGGTGTGTTAATTGTCCTTGCGTATTATGGAGGACAACGCCATTACCTTCTTTTTTCTTACGCCACCCTTTACAGTAAGCACCTGTTTTTTTAGGACTGCCTTGCTTTAATTTTTCTACAGCAACATCAGATACTTCTTCTTGTGCTGTCAACAATTCTTCTTCCACAACATTTGCATATCTTTGTAATTCTCTAGCAAGTTCACTCGCAAAATCATTCATATCAAGTATGCTCCTTTGCGATAATAGTCAATGTTTGATACATTTCATCATCATTCATTGGAGGCTCAATAATATCAAAAATACGACCTTTCATATTGATTCGCATTAATTCTGTAATGTCTTTTGTATAAGGAATTACAAACCGATAAATCCGAGTAGCTTGTGAAGCTGAAGCTTCAATATACTCAGACCCTTTTACAGTTTTTATCATCGACCATGCTTTCTTAACTTCTTGCCAATCACCTGTTTCAACCTCTTGATTCATTTCATCTTTTATTACTTCGGGTTGTTCAATAATAATACGATTTCTAAAATCACCTGTATTTAGTGGTTTTTTATACTGAAAAGGACGCATATTAATCACCGTCCAATTTAATTTCTTCTAATGCTTTATCGATACCTAAACTATTAATCTGACTTAAAAAATTCTTTTCAAAATACTCTAATGCATCGTTATAAACATAACGAGAACGTTCAAAGACTAATTCTTTGAACTCCCCGTCTTTATTTAAATCATAATTCCCACAAACCCTAAGTAATGCCTTGTTAGACGTAGAAAGGATGCGCTTTAGGTTATCATCTTCCTCATCCCCTAAGTGCATCCTCTCTTTGAATTGCTGTAATATTTCATTTGAAATTACTGTATCCATTCACATCATCCTTGTGTCGGTGGCGTTACTTCTCCAAGTTTCAATGTATAAACTTGTGAAGTGTATTTATCCTTTGGTTTACCTGTAGCATGTTGTTTGGCAATATAAAGTGTTGCATCTTCTAAAGCTAATGTTTCTTCATACTTCTTGATTGGCTCTGTTCCACCCATTGCTGCAATGTACTCCCCTTTAACAAAGAACACCACTTGTCCTTGAGGTACAAATACAGATTCTGTTGGGATTGGATTAAAAGGTAAGCTCGTTACATATACACCTGCTGCATTTTGAATTGTAGCATTTGCTTGAATGTCAAAAGTATCGAATGGATTTGTTACCATAACTACTTTCCCAGCAACATTTTTAGGTCTATCTGCATCTGTTTTACCATCAGGATTTAATTTTTTAGCCAATAATTTAACTACGCCTTTTAATTCATTAATTGTTTTACGACCTGGTTCAAACGTTAAAGTTCCCGCTGGTTTTTTATCTGGATATACTCCATTCACTACACTTCCGCTAGGATCTTTTAATAAGCCAATAGGTTCTTCCTTACCTGTACCTACTACAAAACCACGTTCTAAACCTACTGACATCGCTTCTGTAATCATAGTACGAACATATCGTTCCACCCATACTGGACCAAGCTTCAACATATCATTTGCTAATGGAATAAATGCTGTTAATTTCAGTTGAGTGATTGATTCTTTTCGGAATGTAGCATTTAACTGCCCTTTAATATCACCAAATAACGGTCCCCATACAGCTGCACCCTCTGGATCTCCATAAATAAATTCTGTCACAGCTCCTAAATTCTCTAAGCCGATATGCTCTAGCAACGGATGACCTTGAACTAAATCATCAAAAATTCTCTCTTGAGTTGTTTTAGGTAAAGTCTCAGTAGATTTAAACCCACCCTCTTCAACAACAGCATTAAAGAACTTCATTTCTTCACTTGTTAGTACATTAGCACCGCGAGATTGCATAATAGAACGATCTACCATTGATTCATTCACTTGATTTAAAATATCTGAACGAACATCTGTAGCAAGTGCTTCAATCATGGAATTTAACGCTACTGATTGTTCTTCCGCTGTACCTTCTTGTGTTGCTTTCGCGAAAGCTAGTTTCTTCTCTTCAAAATTATTAAACTTAATAACCATATTTTATTTTCCTCCTAAAGTTAAAAAGAGCGTACTCAAATTCTGTTTTGTATTAACAGGCTTTTGAATAGGCTCTTTTGGATTTTTATTCGTTTTTAAATCATTCAGAATTTCATTTTTCAAACCTGATAATGCTGCATTTAAATCTTCTTTTGTAATCCCTTGGCTTTTGTTCATTGTTCCATTTCTAAAACCATCGATTACCTTTTGTGGAAGCATGGCAGCAGTAGAAGATGAAGCTGTCATTTTAACCTGATTATCCATAAACATGATTTCATCCACAAAATTATGTTCTAATGCTTGTTGTGGACCCATCCAAGTTTCTTCAGCCATCATATGAAGTAGTTCCTCATCTAATTTACCACTTTTAATGACATAGGCGTTTACAATTGCTCGATCAGTTGTTTTCAACATTTCAGCAGCATTTTCCATATCACGATGATCTCCACCATTCCACATAGAAGCATTGTGAATCATAATTTGTGCTGTAGGTGAAATTCGGACTTTATCACCAGCCATCGCAATCACAGAAGCCGCACTTGCAGCCAAACCAACAATTTGAACTTCTACATGACCAGGATAATTTTTTAATGCTGTATAAATTTCTGACCCTTCGTGTACATAACCACCAGGACTATTAATCGATACTATTAAATCGTCACCATTTGCATTAGTTAGTTCTTTCGAAATTTTACCTGGGCTTGCAGCATCCATTTCAAACCAATCATAAATCCAAGCTTCATCATTCGAAATAATTGGTCCTTTAACGTCAATTTTCACCGTCATTTGTATTCTCACCTCCTTCAGATTCAGTTAGTTTCGTATAGTTTTTCGTAATATGATGTGTATTTAAGTTAGGATCATCCGAAACTTCATATCCTACTTCTAATCGAATTTCATTTCCTGTAAATGCACTTGAAGAAATGAGTTTATCGATGCTTGTCGCAAAATCAAATATACTTTGATAAGAAACAGCTTTAATTTCAATTTTTTGACCTAAAAGATATTCTTCTTTTTCAAAAAATTTAACGTTTGCTTCATCAGAAACCTTTTTTAATAAAGGTTTCACTGTGAAAAGCATATAATTTTTCGTTTGCTTCTCAACATCAGCCATTTCGCCGTATATCAAAGCAGTTGGAATACCAAAAGCCATTGCAACTTGATTTAAAAAACCGTTCGTTACTTTATTGATTTCCTCCACACTTTGACCGGAGTTTTCACCACCCGATGTTTCAGCATATTTAAATCCTGGTTGTTGTGGAATGATAGCAACGTCTTTTTCTCCAATCGCTTTGTACATGTTATCAATGAATTCTTGAAGCTTCGCTTGATGTTCTTTACTCTTTGCAGCAAGCATGTCCATATCAACTGTTCCGCGAATTTGATTTTTGCGCTTTTGAGAACTTAATATCCTACCGAATAAATCACCATAATCAGTAAACAAACCATCAATAAGAGGTGATAACTTGTCATTCCGGTATCTTAAATGAATAACTTCACTTTGCTTAAAACTTCTCTTAAACTGATAATCTTTTACTGTGACATTCGTAAAGGTATCTTCAAACACAGCATATTCATTATGTTCAAAGTCATCAGCAATAAGTAAATCACCATCATCAGCTTGTACAATTAACACTTCATTATCATAAATAAGTTTGTAAATGAAACTCTCCCAAAAGGTACTTGCTGTCATATTTTTATTAGGTCTAACATTTAATCGGTAATAAAGATCATCCTTTTTGAATTCTTCACCATTTTTCACTCTAAATTCTGACTGGCTAATTGTTCTTCCTAAAAAGGATATACATGTATCAATCGCTAATCGCTTCATGTGTACTCTATTTGCTTTTTCAATAAACATTTCCACATCAAACATATAGCCTAATTCGCTATTTCTTTTAAATACCGTGTTCAACCATCCAATGATTATCACCCCCTTTATTAGAATTTAATACCATCGAGCATAAAGTCGAATTCATCCACAAGAATGTTATCAGCTTGCCATAATGCATGGATAAAAGCTTGGAATCCATCTGTTTTTCGCTTGAATTCATCTTTCTTCAAATATTCTTTGTTTCCGTCTTTTTTGATGTGGACGTAGACGTTGTTGGTGTACCAACGCATTAATGGATTATCCCCAAAAATAATACGATTGTTCGCAAATAACGTTTCAACTCGTGGAGCTAAAAGTGAATGAATCGCTTTTGGATTACGAATATATAACAATATGAAACCTTCAGCTTCAAGTGCTGTTTTAACAAGATCAAGACGGAATGTATCAGCTACTATTGTGTTAAATCCGTATATCTCACGCATTTTTACAAACCAATCTACAATGTGAGAAATATTAATAACCGGTTCATCCACAATAGTTAGTAAGCCATTTTCAGCCCATTCATAAATAGGTGCTTTTAATTTCACCTTGTCCAAGAATCCTTTACGTACAAATGAATGACCTTTCCATATATAATCTTCACCATGTTTAAATAGCAAGCCGACTGCAGCAAAGTCTTTGATGCTGGCGAAATCGAGACCGCCTACAGCTACTTTGTGCTTTAAATCTGGAACTTCTCTGAGCGTTTCTCCATCTTCTTCAAAACCAGTACGCATGATTTCTTCCCATGAAGCGACAGACTTTGTTAAATCTGTTTCAGGGTAATTCATACGTTTTGTTATGAATTCTTCACGGTTTGAAGGATTATTCTCTAATTGTTTATATTGAGTTAATACCTTTTTAAATAATTGTTTAGCATAAGAACTTCTCGGATCACTAAACATTGGATTCGCTTTTTCCCATACATCAGGATTATCAATTTCTTCTGGATTATCTATCTTGCAAATGAAAGGAAATAATGGATCTTCTAAATCTTTTCCCTTTAGAATGTTCATCGCTCGCTCTTTTGTTTTATCCAGGAATCCGTCGCGGACAAAGCCATCTGTACCAATAAAAAATTCCCTAGCATTTGGCACTTTTCCAAGTCCACTAGAGAATACATTTACTACATCAAAGTTTTCATATCGATGTATTTCATCATAAATAACACAACCGTCACGAAGTCCATCTTTAGAACCAGCATTAGATGTATGGTATTGCATAATGCTTTGAGTATCGTTACTCAGTATCTCTACCTTGGTTCGATAAAACATATCTTCTAGTATTTCTTTTCCTTTAATAGCATCATAGACTTCACGAAAAGAAACTTTAGCCTGCTTCTCGTTGTTCGCCACAATTGAAACATTGTATCGATCTATTCCATGTAGCGGACTAATAAAGAAATGGCATAATGATGAAATTAAACCGTTTTTACCACCACCACGAGCCATCATAATTAAAAATTGCTCGTAAAAAACAGAATCATCTTCTTTATAGAAAAGAAAAACAAATGCTGTTAGGAACTTTTGGAATGCTTGTAATTCAAAGTACCATTTCTCAGTGAATTTTATATAGTCTTCATACATTTCATTATCGAAATACAAATCATCGCGTATTAAGATGTATTTCTCCAGGTACTCAATTAGCATTATGCGCTCTTTATTCAGCTTAATTTTCCCTGCGCGATACATTTCAATATATTCAGTGACATATTTATTTTGAATCATGTTAAATCTTTAATAGAGCGCACAGGTTTTGAAGGAGCTTTCTTTTCTTCTGCCGATGCTTCTAATCCAAGTGCATCTAAAATCTTTATCATTCGATCATTTGTTTTATGTAAATCATTAATAGAAGGATTGGATTTCGGACCATGCATGCCAGATACTTTTATTCCGGTTTCTTCAATATCATCAACAAGAATACACTTTAAATCCCACAACGATAAATAGTCTTGAATTAAGTCAGTGTAATGATTACCTACAATCTTCTTTTCTTTCAATTGATTTGTTAGATCCTTTTCAATCCTTTTTCTCATTGTTTCACGCTTCACTCTAGCCACAATATCCCTCCCTTCTGGTTTACATCGTTTTCCAATTTGATATAACGCGCGAATTTGGTTATAAATTTGAAAAATCGACCCCCTCCTCCGGTGCCCCTATGACGAAATTCTGATGAAATATTTTAAGGGGGGGTGTTATTTTTGTTTTATTTTCACCATTTCTCATCATGTTCCCATTTATTTTGTTTCTTTTCATACATTCTTCCATGTTCTTTGTTATGGCAATTTACACAGACTGTTTCGAGGTTGTCTATGTCTAATGCAAGATCAGGATGATGTTCTAGTTCTTTTATATGATGGACAACGAGTTGTATCTTCTTACGCTTTGCACTCTTACTGTATTCATTGGTATCTGTTTGAACTCGGCCGTTACGTTTACATTCCTGGCACTCATAGTTGTCACGCTTCTTTACTTGTTCGCGTGTAATCTTCCATTCACCACTGTCATAGAACTTACGCTTCTGTTGTTTGGTTTTATACTCTTTCATTTGTCTTTACCAAACGCTTTTGATTCTCTCTATTTCTTTCTAATAATTCTTTTATTGGTGTTTGTATGAGATACTCCATTGAGTAAAGCATGTGCTTCTCTCCATACAACTTGTAATACTTGAATCGATTAACATCAATACCAGCCTTCATGTACGCTTTCTTATGTGGCTTAAGGTATTTGATATATGCTTTCATATCAATAGGTATAAGACCAAGCGCAGCAATCTTACCGTTTAAAACGCTATCCAATTACCCTCACTCCTTAAACAAAATAAAAAGCACCCGAATGGATGCTTAGATTAAACTTATTTATTATTACTTTCATCATCATCTGATTTCAGGTCTAACATGCTTCCTATATCAGGCGGCAAAGTTAACTCTATGCCAGCTACTGGCTGATTATCCTCATTAAAATAATACTTCTTCACCTTATTCAATTCTTCACTTTTCTTATTTTCACTCATATTACCCCGCCTTTTATGTATGATATTAAATACTTTACTTAATATGTACATCGAGAAAGATAATATACTACTCTTTCAATCCTCAGACTACCCATGCAATTTTTACATAATGAAAGAGCAACCGTGCATCAGTTGCTCTTCTGAGAAAATTCTATGTTATTACTATAAGTACGATAAATGAAATTTTATTCTTCTTCCAATTACTTAATGATGCTACGTTCACCTGCACTCATATTATTAAGTAACTTGAAGAAGAGCAAAAGCTCTCCTTAATAACGGTATCATTCAACCACTACCATCTGCTGGTTTCGGATTTTATGTGCCGTCATTACGAACCGTTTATAATTTTAGAAACAACAGAGTGAGTTGTGTTTTTCCGCCACTTCTCACAATACAAATATATCACGTTGATTCCAAAACAACCGGCACATTTACTGCCAAAAAACGGTCACGATTCTGCCATTTATTTTAATTCGCTAATAACCTTTATTTTCCTAGATTACCTCACTGCAACAGCTACACTGAATAAATTGAACTTTCTTTCAATAACTATGCTTGATCGGATTGTAGAACATGTAATGGAGGCGGAATAATCCAACCTTTTTTCTTATTCAGACGAAGTAATATAGCTCCAGCTTGTGCTTTTTTCATATGAAATTGACCAAACATCATTCCAACATCTTCTCGAAGAGATTGTCCCATAGCTTGACTACATGCTACTAAGCCAGCAGCAAGATCCATAGAAACTTTAGCTGCAATTTCTGCATCATTAATACGAGCACCAGGAGGAATCGTTTCAATAGATGCAACTGGTCTTTCTGGAGGTGCTGGTGGTAATGCAACACCATTCAATTTCAAGATATTTTTTAATTCTTCAACTTCTGATTGGATATCATTCTCTACAAGGTTCTCTAAAAATTTCTTTAAATCCTCGTCCCCTGTATGGTTAATAAGAACTTGATATCCAGCAATCGCGCCTTGTGCCGCTGCAAGATAACTCCAAATCCCAAAGACTTCTCCGTAGTGCATTGGTTCATTTTGTGGATTTCCACTTAAAATACCCATAAAAATATTCCTCCTTAAAGAAATTAGACTTTTAGCAACAATACTTACTATAGAAAAAATTTTCCCAATCATGTTCTTGATTAAAGAAAATAAGTTCTTATAACTCATAAGGAACACCTTACCCAAATATAGTAATTACCTCTCATAGAATGTGCCGTTACCAAAAATTTATGCTTAAAAAGAATAAATACATTTCAATTAACTTAATCCATTATTATTAAGTATTTTTAA
The DNA here is from genome assembly GCF_016483345.1 of Bacillus cereus group sp. N24. NCBI lineage: Bacteria > Bacillati > Bacillota > Bacilli > Caryophanales > Bacillaceae > Bacillus > Bacillus cereus group sp. N24. The sequence goes on along the minus strand of NZ_JAEHCA010000018.1, from coordinate 8,692 downwards.
TAATAAAAATTAAAGATATTTATCATAATTTGAATTCAAATGGTTTTATATATTTTCAACCGAATATTGTCTTTAGGAACTGGAGACATTACTAAATACGAAAGGAGGGAAAACCATGAAGAAAAAACTTACATCTATTTTAGGTGCCCTATTACTAACTATTACGTTTTTTGGTACAAGCATCCATGCTGAATACGATGGATATAATACGAATAGAGTTAACAATAATAATACTACAACTCGAGTTAATGACTATAACACGAATAGAGTTAATAATGATGTGAGAACTCGAAATGTAAATACGACAAATGATTTAAATGATAATCGTAATAAAAATAATAATTGGACTTGGCTTGGTTTATTAGGACTACTAGGATTATTTGGTCTTAGAAAAAAAGACAAAGATCCAGAAACACGTTAATATAGAACATTGTATTTAATTTTTAAAAATATTTATGTATCATCAAAAGAATGCAAAATGAATAAATTATAAATCGCCTTTAATAAGGCGATTTTTTATTTTTTAAAATCAATAACGCTGTCACTTTACTCATGAGTTGGCCAAAAGTTTTAATAAGAAGCGTTATTTTGCCACAATTAAAAAGAACCATAACCTTGCCAAAGTGTATAGTTATAGTTCAAATGACACAAAAGTTGCTTATTGCTATTCAAATCTACTTTGCCTCGATTAAACGAACGCTGTTATTATCCGAATAAATAAGTAAAGTTGTATTTTTAAGACGAAGTGCCACCTGAACCGCCAAGTAAACCACCAAGGGACTTTATCAACTTTTTCAATACTGGTGTAATATCTTCTTCGGAAGTTATCCTAATACACGGTAATTCAACTTGGAGTTTCGTCCCCAAAAGAGCAACTGTAATTGGAACTGGAATTGAAACACAAAGAGCTTCTTTCCCATCACATTGACACTTATATTGTGGTTGCTGTTGTTGTGGTTGTTGTTGCTGTTGTTGCTGTTGTTGCCATTGTTGTAGTTGTTGCCATTGTTGTGGCCTTACCCCTCTACTCATATCTATATTTCTGTTGTCCATTACAAAAGGATAAGACTCGTTTGGATAATACTGATGAAAAGAATTTTTGTATTCATAATGACCATTATTCATTTTTTCATCTCCTTCCCGTTACATCGTATTAACCTAGTAGCCAATGGGTTCATTTTGATTAACATTATCATTCGCTTATTATTTTATAGTAAAAAGCTCCCATCACTTACCCATATCTTATATTGTGTGTAACTGCCCCCTTCGATGAATCGCTTGGTATCATTGATTTCATTTAACTTTCTCTTTTGAGTTACACAGTACGAAAATTATGAGTAACTGTATAGGGATACCACCAGTATTTTGCAAAATAACCTACGCTATGAGGAAAAATAAAATATGCTGCCCATGTGGACAGCTTATTTACATAATTATCGTTACTGGAAGTGAATAGTTTCAGATTAAAATGAACTAAATAATCAGGGGAGCGGTCAAGTCCAAACCGAGTTCTGTATGTAACATATATTGATTAAATGTATTGATAAAGAAAGTGAGGCTAACACAAATGAACACTTCCAATCAATTTAACCCTCCTATTCTGTTTATCCCAAAAGAGAAAGAATGTTACGAAAAAAGAATATCTGTCTTGGTTTCCATCAAGATAGATCCTAAGACTTTATCTCTTTGTTCAAGTTTGAGCCATCAGTTTACTGCGACAGGTACGTATTCTGACAAATCAACTAGGGACATTACACAACTTGTAGAGTGGTACTCTAGCAATCTTTCAAGTGCAATAGTTTCAAATGAGGAAGAGACAAAAGGTTTGACTACAGCAATTAATACCGGGGAAGCTCAAATTTTTGCAAGATTAGACGGAATCATGAGTTCGGATAGTTGTCTCACCGTTACTGAACCAGTGGTTCAAATGAAAAATTTAAAGGGATCCAATGATTATACGTTGGATATAAATAAAACAGTTTCTACGACTGAGACAACCAGTATAAATTGTCCTAGTAGCACTTTTGTTTTTGGTAAGGGCGTCTTACTGCTTGAGAATGATGTTGCTTCCTATGATTTCGCCAAACAACTTTGGTCACTCACTCAATATACTGTTGTGCAGATATCTCCATCAATTATCAAAGATCAATACACTACAGGTGAACAACTGGCAGCGGATTACTGGTGTGTTTGGATCGGAATTCAAGGGAATATTACTGATTTGGACGTCATGACAATGATGAAACCAGGAGGAATCATTGATGAATTCACCAAGCTTGGCGGGATTTTCATTGTACACGATACCGATACTAATCCAATAATTGTAACATCTTCTGAAGGACTTGAGTTCATTGGGGAGAAATCTGAGTCACTAACACAATTTTCGAAGCTTGTACAAATACCTTTGTCCTTTGAGTATCTTCGAACATATTTATATATTAACTCTATCAAGAAAGAAGGTGACTCTATGGCTCTTGAAACTAACTGTGAGACTTGTACTCCCCCTGAAGGTTCCACATCGATTCTTACTGTGGATATACCAGGTGGTCTAGCAATTAATCTATTGGGGATTCATATCGAAGCTTGCCCGATATGCGTTACAGTATTCATTGATGGATCTGATACACTTACATCTCAACAACAAGATATCGCAAATAATCTCATCAAAGTCGTACAGAATTTGGTTCCAACTATTCCTGGTGCTTAAAGGGAAATAGTTTGTAATTTAATACAGGGCTTGACCAAAAAATGGTCGAGTCTTTTTTTATTTTTTTCCAAAATGCTGCGATACCCCTAGATAAAAAAAGAAATAAGCAATGATTAGATTTTAAACCTAGTCATTGCTTTATCCATTGCATCTTGGTTTACACCTATATAACGTAACGTGACTTTCTCTGAAGAGTGATTGAATATCTCCATGAGTAATGCTATGTTTTTTGTTTGCATGTACATATGATACCCGTACGTCTTTCTTAATGTATGTGTTCCTATTTCATCTAATCCGAACTCTGCCGCCGCTCCACTTAGTATCTTATATGCCATGCTACGACCAATAGGACGATTCTTACCTTGTCTACTTTGTAATAAATACTCATTGTCTTCTCTTTCTTCAATAAACCATTTAAGTTCTCTTTTCAGTGCTGCAGTAATTTGAATACGTTTTTGTTTCCCTGTTTTCTTTTCTCTCATAGATATATGACTGCCTTTGACATCTCCTACCCTCAGTTTCAAAATATCAGAGATTCTCAGGCCTGTATTAATGCCCATAATGAAGAGAATATAATTACGTAAGCTCTTTTCCTTAAAATACTCTTTTAACTGCTGTATTTGCTCTGGATCACGTATTGGCTGAACAAAATTCATTATTCATTACCTCCAGTTTCTTCAGTCTCATAAACTTCTAATCTAAGAGCAAAAGCAAGTTTATAAAACACTCTAGCCTTAACGCGTCGATAAGTACGCTCGCTCATACCAATTTCGTTATAAACCATATAATCACATACATCTTCATCTTCTAAATAACGCTTAATGATAATGTTTCTTTGATCCTTTCCTGCACGCCCATTACCCAAACGATTTAGGAATTGATCGATACGAAATGACGTTTTCTTAATCCACTCTTCTCGTTCACTTTGCTGTATATTAGCCATCGCTACATCTTCTAATGGCTTTCCTACATCATTTGTAGGTCCGTGATATCTAATTTCATAAGAAGGAGTGACTTTCATTTCTTCACGCATCATTCCAAACTGTCTATATAAACGTACATTTTCGAGAACACCTTCTAATTTTTTCTGCGTTGCTGATCTATCGATTTTTGGTAAAAAAGATAATTGTTTAGTCATGTAAGACCACTCCCTTTTATTTTTTATTACTTTTGTCTTAACGCTCCACGTCTACGCTCATAACAAGGCCTATGCATCCCCATTAATTCCTCAATCTCACGAGTGCTTAATTTCTCTTTTTGTTTTTTCTTATTTTTCTTCTTAGCTTGTTTTGATTGCTTTTTCCATTCACGTAACTGATCTTTTAGCACCTTCATTTCCCCATCTCCCTTTTCAAAAATAAAAAGGACACCTATCCCTAAAACAGCTTTAATTGCCGCTTTAATGAATTGGTGTCCTCTAGTTTTCTAGCTGGACGATATCATTGTATTAGTTCTTTGATTCCTCAATCATTCTCACAATCTCACTTTAAAAAGATTATTTTGTTTAATTTTCTATAGCATCTATTAAATACATAAGAATTACACTTTTTACTAGTTTACAAGCCGTATCTTTTAAAGGAAGAACAACATAGAATACAATACAGGACAAGACTTTTAAAAATTTGTCTGAGTTAATTTAAAAAAAGGAGTGAACATAAATGCCTATTGTTAAACCTTTTATAGCTGGAAGACGATTTGTAAGTACAGCAGCAACAGGAACTGCCGCTGGAGCAGATTTAACTTTTGCTAACACAGACTTCACTGATGACACTGGTGCTGTAACAACATTCCCTGCTTCTTATGCTTTTTTCACACTTTATATTAATGGTGTTATTCAAACAGGTGATACTATTACTGGTGTGACTACTACAGCTGCTACTATTGTAGGAGGAGCCGTCCTAGATGGAGGTACTCCTATTGTAATTGAATTTACTATAACGTAACTTTAGTTGTCTTTTTAGAGGTTTCATTAAAAGAAACCTCTAATTTTAAAAACTGACATTAACTTTAGTAGCAACTACATAATTCAGTGCATATATTAGTATAGAATGATAGGAATTTAAACTCACTCTCGACAAGAGCACTTATATAGTGCTCTTTTTGAGCTTCCTCTTTTCTACAAATAGAACAAAAAATATTTTATCTACTTTTAAAAAGGAGGTATTTTTATTAATACAACTTTAATTTCCCATTTCTACAATGAAGAGTATCTGCTCCCATGGTGGTTAATGCACCACACAAAACTATTTAATCACGGTATTCTTATTAATCGAGGATCTACTGATCGTTCAGTAGAAATATGTAGATTATTTGCACCTCATTGGGAAATCCGAGATTCAAAAGTATTAGAGTTTGATGCCATATTAGTTGATAAAGAGATAATGGAAATAGAAAAAGAAATTAAGGGTTGGAAAATGGTTTTAAATACCACTGAATTTCTTTGCTGTTTTGATACGGAAGCCTTTTACTCTTCTCTTGCTACCTTAGGGAAAAACATGTATTCCATTCGGACTATTCTGATGGTGGACGAACCTACTCACAGTTATAGTAATCCAAGATACGGTATTCCTCTTGTCAAACAGCGTTACCATGGGATAATACTTCATCCTCAGCCAACTAAACCTTACTACGTAGGAGGGAGACTCATCCACAATTATTTGCATGGTAACTATACAGCTGGAAGGCATAGATCAAATCATCCATTTAGCGTTTACATGTATCCTGCTTTCATTTTAAAATTCTTTTACAGCCCATGGAACAAAGCTATGAAAAATCGAAAATTACAAATTGGTCCAACGCTTTCTAAACATAGCATCCAGAATGGCTTAGGTACTCATCACCTAGTAACACTAGATGAATTAGAAGCAAAATATCTATCCTTTGCAACCTCAACCATTGATCTTCGATTAATCCCGGAATATCAAGTTTTATTTCCAGATTTATGTTTTCCTAACCATTAACATATCTAAAAAAACATTTTGAAACTTTCCATAGGGCCCTTGCTTTCAGTAAGGGCCCTCCCTTATTAAAATAGCGTTTTTATTAAAAGTTCTTTGTAATTCAATAATTCAAAATGAATGTATTTTTCCTGAATAAAAATCAATATTTCATCAATAATATATACATATAGAGTTACATTCCTGTTTGAAGCAGTTAGCTTTTGCTAGCTGCTCTTTTGTATTAAATCTATAATAAAATTTTGTTCTTATTTCTTTTTCACATCATATATTTCTAATCTAGCCGTTCCTTTCAGAGAGTTACCTCCTATCTTAAAGAGCACTGATGCATGGTGCTTTTTTTTAGTTTCCTTATTTCTACAAAATGAAATTTTTATTACATTAATCCCCGTATAACATTTCCAGTCCTGCTAACACTATAACTGTAACTCTAAGTTACACATCTTTACTTGTAGGGCCTAATTTTCCTTTATACAACAAGTAGTTAGCCAATTAGGCTGACTGCTTTGTTGTACAAAATGAAGTTTTAATTTAGTTTTCTTTCCTGCATAATATTTTGATATTTGTTTATACTATAGATGTAACTTTTTGTTACAACATATATCTGTATCCAGTGAACTTCTAAAACTGTACAATAGAGCAGTTAGCTACTTCAGCTAGCTACTTTATTGTACAAAATAAAGTTTTTATTTCTCAACAACCATTATTGGAATTAAAATTCCAATAATGGTAATATGAAAGTACCTTTCAGTCATAATTTTTAACATGTCAAGTGTTGTTCCCTTTTAAAAGGTCCTGTGTCAATCAGGGCCTTTTAAACTTGTTCCTTACTAAAATAGCGTTTTTATTAAAAACTTCTCACATTTAAACCGGACAAGCATATGTTATTATATGGCGGCTTTACATTCATAGCATTCTACCTTTCTTATTTGAGAGCACACTTATAAGTGTGCTCTTTTTATTTAAGTGTAAATTTCATTAATCTTATTGATTCCTTTGCATACATTAGTATCGTAAGGGATTTCACAGGTTTCTCTTGTCCATTTACCTTGAATTTCTTGCACACCTTGTAAGGAGAATCCGTTTATACCAAACGGGTTCTTTTACTTTTGGTCATAAAATAACTATTTTATTAAATTTCACATATACAACCGCTTGTCCATTAATGAAAATCATAAAATACATTGTCCTTACAATTGGATAGATAACATTATCATCAATCTAGCCAATTCATCCCCATTAATTTCGTACAGTTGACCTTCGTTAAATTTTCTTTTTCTGTACTATTTATATACAACGTTCATATACTTACACAGACTTTAGTAATACACATTATAGTTCTTGGCTTAAGAGCACCCCAATCTCTAATGGTGCTCTATTTAATTCAAATAACTATTTCATTTAATTTATAAAACACACATGTTTGTCCATTTCACTTTGTCCCTCCCACATTTACTATTAGTAATACGAATTTTTCAGAGGTGAAAATATAATGGATGATTTTTTATCTCCTGCTTCAGAAAATCCTAATTTAGTCGGACCTACTTTACCAGCTATTCCACCATTCACACTACCTACTGGGCCTACTGGACCTACCGGCATCACTGGACCTACCGGCATCACTGGACCTACTGGTGACACTGGACCTACTGGCGACACTGGACCTACTGGTGACACTGGACCTACTGGCGACACTGGACCTACCGGACCCACTGGACCACCTGATGGACCTACTGGACCCACTGGACCTACCGGGCCTACCGGACCACCCGATGGACCTACCGGACCCACTGGACCTACTGGCGACACTGGACCTACTGGCGGCACTGGACCTACCGGCGGCACTGGACCTACTGGCGACACTGGACCTACCGGACCTGGATGCATAGAACCACTACCAATATTCACTCGAATAGTCTATGTAAACAAAGCTGGTAATGATGCTACTGCTGATGGTTCTGAATGTGCACCATTTTTAACAGTAACTGCAGCAATGGCATCAATAACGGATGCTATCGCCCCATTTCCAGATCCTTCAAATATAACTAAACGTTATGCTATCTCTATTGGACCTGGTAGCTATATTGAACCATTAATTCATTTAAAAGCTAACGTTCAATTAGTAGGAACTAGTACTTTATTAACTAGATTACAAATTCCTTTCGATATAAATGATCCTTCTTGGTTTGATCTGAACTTTTCACAAGATCCAAGATCTGGGTTTGTCGACCTGACATTACTAAGTGGGCCTCTTGATTTTAACTTTCAAACAGCGCAAAGTGTTTCAGGTAAATTATTCTTTGTTAGCGTTAATATAACCCCTACTCCTATATTCACAGCTTTATCTACTTCTGTGAATCAAGTGAATATCCGTGATTCAATGTTATCCGGTGGTTATACTCAAAATGGAATTAACATGGCGATGTTTGCTTCATTCGTTTCTAGTGGAAATATTACTATTAATTCACAAGCAACTACAGATACCCAAGTCAATTTAGTTGGTGGAGGAATAAATGGTAATGTCATTATTAATGTGCTATCTGGTCATATTCCAATTGACCCCTTAAATTTAACCAGCTTTGCTATTACAGAAAACATTTTCAATCCCAGCCCTAATTCAGGGAATTTAATTGTCAATGGCGTTAATGACGTTATTACAAGAGTCAGAGCAACAGTTGATTCTTTACCTATTCGTTCCCGGATAAATATTTTAGGTACAAATACAACGTTGATTAGAGTTGATGATGCTTTCGATTTAGCTTATACACCTATTAATCCAGCAAACTGGGCGCCTCTTCCTCCTACTACAGTGCAGGAAGCTCTAGATAGAATTGCTTCATTGCTGGCAGTAACTATCGGTACGCCATAAACACCTTAGAAAGAACTTAAATCCTATTTTCATAGGAGCTAAATTACTATGATATGTGAAATAAAAGTCTCTTCAAACCTAATGAAGTGCACCCCAATTGTTAGACACAGTCTAACAATTGGAGGTGCATTTTTTATGGCTAAATTTTCTTCAACAGAG